>NSLH01000005.1 GCA_002763895.1 [Chlorobium] sp. 445 | reverse complement strand
GTGGAAGAAGCCGAAGAAGGATTAGAAGCGTTGCTTCAATCTATGTCGAAGCAAGAGCGGCGCGCCACCCAAAGCCAACTCATTCGCTTGATGAAACACATCATCAAATGGAAATCACAACCAGAGCGGCGTTCGGTCAGTTGGGCGGTCTCTATTGCTAACGCGCGCTATGAAATTTTGGAAACGCAAGAGTATGAGCCGAGCATTACAGACGATGTGATTCGAGCACTGTGGGAGCGAGCCTTTAAGCAAGCGCAAAAAGAAGCTGAAATCGAAATGCAAAAAAAGTCAGCAATCCAATCGCTGTCGTGGGATGAAGTCTTTAACGAGGACTATACGCTAGCGAACAATGAATAGCAATTGAGTTGCACATCACACTCTCTAAGAAATGTTCACAACAAAAAAGCGTCTTGCAGTTTCTGGCAGGGTGCTCTCCCCCAAGAGCAACGAACAACCAGCGCTGATTATTTCAGATATGACGACAATTTGACGGTCTTGCCGCACATGGACGCATCAATTTTGAAGATGACAGCGCCTTTCTTGCCGTTGTGACTCAAGCAAATTTCTTTGTTGTTGTCGCAAGAAACTGAGGTCGAGCCACCACCGTGATAGAGCATTACATGCCCTGTACCTGTGTAGATGCGAATATCTTGCTTGGTATCGTTGACAATTTTCACGGGACCTTTGCTGGGCAAGAGCCCCGTCTGTGTGTTGGCAACTGTGTCGAGCGAAAAGGTGACAAACCACAAGCTAGCGAGAAAAAAGAAATGCCATTTCATGTGAATAATGGTTTATGGTTAAGTTTGGCAAGTTACTAAAAGCGGCTCATATTTAGTCTAAAGTTTGAAAGGATGTTTGATGATAGAGTGTAGTTCTCAGAGTTTGTCAGTTTGAAAACAGCGTAAAAGTTTGTAGATTAGTTTGACGAAATAGAAATGAGTTGATGCAAGTTTATGCGGGCGTAACTCAATTGGTAGAGTGCAACTTTCCCAAAGTTGAAGTTGCGGGTTCGAGTCCCGTCGCCCGCTCAGCTCCCGAATCCTGCGCAGCGTTCTTGAACCCAAGAGCGCTTTTTAGTTTTTCTACTACGTTGAAGACAATTGGGCAAATCGGATATTTTTCCATGACCGAGTGAAAGCGGTATTTGAAGTGTGGTGCGGTGAGGTTTGGGAAAGTGCGGCAACTGAGTGGACGCTGTTCATAGATGCTACAGTGGTTATCGGACTGCAACATAGGGCAAGGGGTTGTGCTGAAATAAAAAGCCTCTTTGTATGGGGTAAGAAATTTGGTTTTGAACTCCTCAACGGAGAGTTTCTGGTATGCAGCAAGTGCAGGCAGTTCGGTCTCGAGGGCAGCAGCGTGCAGGTGTTTGCAGCAATTGCCGCAGGTGGTGCAATCAATCTGAGCTTCGACTTCGGCATTGAGTGTTTCAACAAGTGTGTCGAGCCTGTGCGAGGGGATGCGGCGCAGAAAGGCTTTAAAGTCCTGATTTTCTTGGTCAAGTTGGCGCGCACGTGCAGCAATAGTTTGTAAATTGGTTTCAAGCGTTTTGCACATTGTGGAAAAATTTGTGGAAAACGTTTCACGTGAAACATATGATTAGACTCAAAAATTTTTTTCATTGGTAGGAAAGGTTAAGAGGTGGATGTTGAGCTCGTGCTCAAAGTGAGAACGACAAAGAAGGAGCGTTCGGAAAGAAAAAGGTGCAAAAAATGTTCCACGTGAAACATTAGGCTAACTAAACTTCATGGTAAATGACAAATGACGGATTACGATGTCATTGTAGTGGGGGCAGGACATGCCGGCTGTGAAGCTGTACTAGCAGCGGCGAAAATGGGACAGCGGTGTTTGCTGATTACGATGGATTTAATGGCGATTGCGCGAATGTCTTGTAATCCAGCCATCGGCGGCATTGCCAAAGGACAAATGGTGCGCGAAATTGATGCGCTGGGTGGCGCAATGGGTAAAGTAACTGACGCTGCAGGCATTCAATTTCGGATGCTGAACCGCAGTAAGGGACCGGCAATGTTTTCACCACGTGCGCAATGCGACCGCGTGCAATACTCCATAGAGATGCGCAAACTCATTGAGAAAGAACCCCTCATTGACTTGCGACAAGATTCCGTGCTGGGCGTGCGGGTAGAACGCGGTAAAATTAAGTCTGTCATCATTCGTGGCAATCAAGAAATTACAGCTAAAGCGGTGGTGCTGACCAATGGCACATTTCTCAATGGTAAAATTCATGTGGGCTTAAAAAACTATTCTGGCGGACGCACAATGGCTGAACCTGCTGCTGTAGGGCTAACAGAATGTCTCGTCGAGTTAGGTTTTACTTCAGGACGCTTAAAGACTGGCACGCCACCACGCATTGATGCCCGCAGTGTGGATTACAGCAAAGTTGAAGTGCAACCGCCCGATGAACACATTGAGCCGTTTTCGTTTGATACGGATGAACTCGACTTTCAAAAAAACGGCAACTTTCGTGCTATATCACCTACACGAATGAAGAAACACATCGCGTTTTAGAATCTGGCTTCGATCAATCGCCAATGTTTCGCGGATTGATCGATGGTGTTGGTCCAAGATATTGTCCCTCAATTGAAGACAAAATCAACCGTTTTCGTGATAAAGATCGGCATCAGATTTTCCTTGAGCCAGAAGGGTTCGACACCAACGAAATGTATGTAAATGGCTTTTCTACATCTTTGCCAGAAGAAATTCAGCTTAAAGGTTTGCGTACGATTGCGGGCTTAGAAAAAGTCAAGATGATTCGCCCGGGCTACGCGATTGAGTATGACTATTTTCATCCACACCAGTTGAAGCCTACACTGGAAACGAAACGCGTCGAGGGACTTTTCTTTGCAGGGCAAATCAATGGGACCTCAGGCTATGAAGAAGCGGCAGCACAAGGGCTCATTGCGGGCATCAATGCAGCCCTGCGGGCACGCGGTGAGAACGAAGAATTTACCTTGCGGCGCGATGAAGCCTACATCGGTGTCTTGATTGACGACCTCATCACAAAAAGCACCGATGAGCCGTATCGAATGTTTACCTCGCGTGCCGAGTATCGCATCATTCTGCGCCAAGACAACGCCGACCGTCGCTTGCGTGAAAAAGGCTACAAGTTAGGACTCATTTCTGAAGCATGCTATCAGAAGTTTTTGCAGAAAAAACGAGAGATTGAGCAAGTCGAGCAGCTCTTACGTGAAGAAGTGGTTTTAGCTGCAGACATCAATCCTGTGATTGAGCAGTTAGGCGGTGCACCTTTCCGAAAGAATGAACGAGCTATCGATGTGCTGCGTCGACAGGAAATAAATTGGACGACACTGATGCAAGCCTTGCCGCTATTGCGCGAAAAGGTGGAACGCATCTCTGTAAATCCACGTGTCTATGAGCAAGTGGAAATTGATGTGAAATATGAGGGATACATTCGGCGCGAGTTGCAGAACGCAGAGAAACTTTCGCGACTTGAAGAAGTGTATATTCCGCCGTCGTACGACTTTGAGCGAGTGAGAGGGCTCTCGGCAGAGGGGCGTGAAAAGCTCAAGAAAGTCAGACCGACAACCTTAGGTCAAGCCTCGCGCATTTCAGGTGTAACACCCGCCGATGTGTCTGTGCTGATGGTACACTTAGGGCGATAAGATGTTTCACGTGAAACATCTCGGTTTGCCGAACAGGTAAGCAAAGCGAGAGGGAACTGCACGATGAAGGCGCTGAACGTGCAAGCTTTAGAGTGTGAGGACGTCGCAAATTGTAACTCAAAACTAGTATCCAGAAAAATGCCTGAAGAGACCACTGACCAAGAAAAAAACACAAGACAAGACGCTGAATCGTTGGTGCAAAGTGTCCTCGCTAATGAACTGCTCTATGGTAAAGACCGTGAAGAAAATCTCATTGCGGCGCACCAAATTTCGGATACGCAGATTCGACTCTACAAGCGCGAGGCAGGAAGAGTAACATTCCGTGATGAACCGTTCTATCCATTTTTTTCTTAGCAAATCCGGGCTTTCTTAGTGGATTCAAAGCAGAAGTAGGCGGCGGATTCTGGCTCAAGGAATTAGAAGGAAATAATTACTACAAGCACCTTGCTATCTTCAAAAGTTGGAAAGACTATCGTGCTGCTTTAGACTTTGCAGCAAACACCAAACGCAAACTCTCACGCAACGAAAATAATTACACGAGTGATGATGACGATGAGCGTCGCATTGAGGAAATTTATTCTAAAGGCGACGCCGTCGCGCAGTATCTTTTTCAGACCGGGAAGACGCTGTTCAAGGGGATGACCTTCCGCGACTTGCATCGCATGCAGATCGATATTGAGACCTACTACGACAAAGATTCGCAGCAACTTTCTGGCATCCAAATCGGACGCGATAAAATTATCATCATCTCCCTATCGGATTCAACAGGCTGGGAAGAAGTGCTCCACATCAAGCAGCAGTCAGAAAAAGCGATGTTAGAACAGCTGGTGCAGATCATTCAAGAGCGCGACCCGGATGTAATTGAAGGTCATAACATTTTCAGTTTTGATTTGCCCTACATTCAGCGCCGCTGTGAAATCAATGGCGTAAGGTTTGCTGTAGGACGAGATGGTAGCACGCCACACAGTTATCCCGCCAGCATTCGTTTTGCAGAACGCACCATTCAATACCCATACTGTGAAATTGCAGGGCGACATGTAGTCGATACACTGTTTCTGGTGCAGTGGTTTGATGTCGCTAAACGTGCTATGGCAAGCTACAGTCTAAAAGAATGTGCGAAGTATTTTGGTTTTGCAGCAGACACACGTACCTACATTGACCACAAAGATATTGCAGAAGCGTGGGATAAAACCCCCGATAAACTCATTGCGTATGCCCTTGATGATGTACGTGAGACAAATAAACTCTCGGAATTGCTCTCTGGCAGCAATTTCTACATGACGCAGATGATGCCATTTAGTTACGCACAGGTCTCACGCATGGGTCCAGCTGCAAAAATCGAGGCGCTCTTCGTCCGAGAATACTTGCGTAGAAAACAAGCGATTCCACGCCCGCAGCATGGTCAACAAGAAAGCGGCGGTTACACAGAAATTTTCCTCAAAGGTATCTTGGGTCCAATTGTCTATGCTGATGTCGAGTCGCTCTATCCAAGCATCATGCTCACTTACAATATCTGCCCGAGCAGTGATGAACTTAAACTGTTTCCGAAAATTCTGGCTGATCTCAAAAGCCTACGGCTTGCTGCCAAAGGACGGATGAAAGAGGCAAAAAAGAACGGCGACCAAACCAGCGTGGATCTCTACGATGCCATGCAAAATTCCTTCAAGATTCTGATTAACGCGATGTATGGCTACTTGGGCTTCCGTGCAGGAATCTTCAACGACTACAATGAAGCTGACCGCGTTACCACCACAGGACAATCCATTGCACGAAAAATGATCGCAGAATTTGAAAAACGCGGTTGCCGTATCGTAGAAGTCGATACCGATGGAATCTACTTTATTCCGCCGCCGCATGTCCGCACCGAAGCTGAAGAAGAAGCACTGGTCAAAGAAGTCTCTGCAACAATGCCTGAAGGGATTTCAATTGCCTACGATGGTCGCTTTAAGAAAATGGTGTCGTACATGAAGAAAAACTATCTGTTGCAAAGCTACGATGGAAAAATCAAAGTCAAAGGGTCTTCACTCGTAAGCCGAAGCACAGAGAAGTTTGGACGCGAGTTTGTCAGAAAAGGCTTTGAATGCTTGCTCAATGAAGATATTGTGGGGCTACATGAACTCTATGTGCAGACCTACGAGCGTATCCTGAACAAAGAGATGCACGTTTCAGAATTTAGCCGTACAGAAAACCTGAAGAGCAGTCTGGAAGATTATCAAGCCGAAGTCAAAGCGGGTAAGCGCAATAAAGCGATCACATATGAAATTGCCATCAGAAATAAACTATCGGTCAGCAAAGGCGATCGAATTACGTACTATGTGGCAGGCTCAGGATTGCTTGGCAATTATGCTGAACGGGGTAAGCTTGCTAGCGAATGGGATCCCGAGAAGCCTGACCAAAATATCGACTTCTACCTCAAACGCCTCGATGAATTTGCGGAAAAATTCCGCGACTTCTTCAAACCCGGTGATTTCAGCCGAATCTTCTCAGCAGGTGGGCTCTTTACATTCTCGCCAGAGGGGATCGAGCTCATCAAAGAAATTCCATGCCGCCATACCTCGGAGCTAGAAGAGGAAGTCCCCTTCTAGCTCATAACGGTATTAGCATATTGCTGTATAGTTAAAAAGTAAGACGTGTTGAGAATTGATACTGCGTGGGAATCCCAGCTGAGCGAAACTGAATTGGATCGCCGGGGCGTCCAACTTGTGCACGGTTCGTCTGCGTAGCATTTGCAAAGTAGCCACTGTAATTGATTGCATTAAAGACATTAAAGATGTCTGCACGCAATTCAAGACCAAAGTTGCCAAAACTAAGAAAATGTGAAGCGCTAAGGTCAAGTTGTGCAAAGCCGGGCAGTCGCTCACCGTTGCGTGCTACGCCTGGAAAACGATCCAAGTTACCAGCAAAACCATCGCCGTACTGCGGACCATGTCCATAAAATCCGGCATAATCTTGTGGATTGCTCACACCAGGTGGTGCTACGGCATTGCTAAGCGCCACAGTGCGGTTAATCGGCTGTCCAGATTGAAGCAGCAGGTTGAGCGAAATGGTTGTGCCAAACTCAAAGCGATAGGCGCCAGTGAGCGCTAGCACATGGCGACGATCATTGACCGCAAAACCCCACTCATTTTGAAACTCGTTCGCATCCATTGCACGGAAGTTGATGTCGTCTGTGTTATTCAAATTCCAAGACAGCGTGTAAGCGAGATTGAAGGCATAATTTTGTGAGAAAGCTTTTTTAAGATTTAAGGTAATGCCGTAGTATTCGCTTCGACCTTCGGTCTCACTCATTGTAATTTGGCGAGCCCCACCGGCGACAACACCAGCAGGACGAGAGGCGTCAGCATCAGCAACAGGACGCGGTGAAGAGGTTGCTGCAAAGGGCGTTGAAGCATACGGTGTGGGTGCATTAAGATCGCGCAGGCGCACCAAATTGAACCCCAGCAGTAGGACGGCATCAACGGACAGCGCAAGGTCGTCGGTAAGTTGGCGTTGCAGACCAAGTGAGAGTTGATGGCTAAATGGATTTTGAAGTCCATTTGGATTTTGTATGCGCAGCTCACGTGCAGGTAGTGATTCTATGTTTCTACGAAGGTCATCGCTGGTGCGACCTTGAAGAAATGGCGGAGCGTCAGGACCGATGAAGGTCGCTGTAACATTGCCATCAAATGTCAATCGATCAAGATCGGCATCAGCAGGAATAATGCCCTGCTGCTGCAGCACGCGAAGTTGTTGTAAGAAAGCGGGTGAGCGGCTTGAAAATTGCAGGGCATCGCTTTGAATGGCATAAAGAATGCGCTCGTAGAAAATGCCATACCCACCGCGCAGCACAGTAAGTCCATCTTCGGTTAAGAGCCAGTTGAAAGAGAGGCGGGGCGCAAGATTGTTCCAATCATAAGTGTTGCTTCCAGCTTTGGAGAGATTATCAAAATCCCAGCGTAGCCCAAGGTTCAGCGTAAGACGTGGAGAGACTTTGTAGCTATCTTCAACAAATGCGGCAAATAGAAACTGTGTTGCCCCGAAACTTTCGGGTCGGACTTCTACACTGTACGACAGCACATCGACATTGCGTGGAATATCGGAGAGTGAAAAGCTAGAGCGGTTTGCAGCGAAAGCAGCATCATTACGGAGCCTAACAACATAATTTCCGCTCGGATTGCCGCCACCGAAAAGTCGATGTGAAGAGGTAAGAATGTCAATTCCTGCTCGAAGCGTGTGTTGATCGAGTGCCGCAGTAAGTGTGCTGGCAACTTGCCAGGTTTGTTCAAACTGATCGAAGGTAAAGCCTGGATGTCCGACAATGCCAAGCAGTTCATTTCGACCAAAGCCACCATCAAGTGTATCGGAAAAGACGGTAACCTGCGGTTGTGCGCCCTCTTTGGGACGACCATAGTTCCAGTAAAACTGACTGTACTGTGCACGTGTCTCGCTAAAGAGATTTGATGAAAGTAGCCAAGTGTGTTTTGCAGCAATGAGGAGAGCATTGCGGTCTTGAATGCTGCCAGCACTCGGTTGCACAGCGCCACCACCGGGATTATCGAGTGCAACAAGCCCCACATTTGCGCGCAACGACGTATAGTGTTTAGGACTCCAGGTGTGATCAATTTTACCTGTGAAAAGGTAGCTTTCATTGCGGGCACGCACGACGGCATTCGTTGCAGGCGTACGAATGATTTGGTCAACGCCATCTTGCGTCAGTTCCGCATTAAAGAAAAAGAAAGTTTGATTTGGCACAATAGGACCAGAGAGCGAAAGACCACCTTGATTGCGGTTGAAGCCATTGCGAATGGGATTGCCATTATCGTCAAGCGGTGAAAAAGCATTTGGGGCATCGAGCGCAGCTCCGGGACGGGAGTAATAAAAGACTTCCCCTTTGAAATCATTCGTGCCGCTCTTGGTCGTGATATTCACAATGCCGTTGGCTGTACGACCAAACTCCGCACTGTATGAATTGGTCAGCACAGCAACATTTTGTGCAATGCCAATTGGGGTATCGAACTTCTGTCCGCCCAAGAAACGCTCGTTGTTATCGAATCCATCAATCAAGTAGTTAGCGTAGAGTGAATTTTGTCCGTTGATGCTCACATTTGGGGCTTCAGGAAAGTAGCCTGTGGCTGGTGCAACACCAGGCAAGAAGTAAAGTTGGTTGGAGACTTTACGACCGTCGGTGGGAATCGTTTGAATTTGAAACTCACTGACAAACGATGAAACCTCACCATTAGAGCGATTGATTTGCGGTGCACGCTCTGCGGCGACAGTAACTTCATCGGATGCATATGCTTTGAGATCAAGCGTGATAAAAACGCCGTTCATCAGCACGCAGGACAATATCAGTGACCACAGCCTTTCTAAAGCCAGAGGCTTGTGCTTGGAGTGTATAACTGCCTGCCGTAGAAAGTGAGACAAAGCGAAAGGTGCCATCTACGCTGCTCACGGTGCTTTGAGTAGCACCTGTTTTGACATTCGTGAGAGTGAGCGTAGCCCCTACAAGGGCTTCGCCTTGTGTATCACGCACGACTCCTTCAATCGTGGCGGTGCCTTGTGCATAAAGGGAAGATGGGCAAAGTAGAGCAATCAAAATTGAAAGCAAAGTTAAGTTTTTCATAGACAGACAAAAGGTTTAGTTCGAAAAAAAGCACTTAGCACGACGGCAGTGTGCGCATCGTGCAGTGATGATTCAGCCAAATGAAGTGTCGGGCAGCAGAAATCAGATGAAGAGGCGCGGCGGAGCTTTTTGATGGCGTAAGCGCGGAATCAAGACGGAAGGAAGAGTTTGATAAGAATAGTAGTCCTTGTTGAGCTGTGTTTGAGAGAGAAGTGTTGCAAGTTTGCACAGTAGGTCAAGGTGGGACACCAGAGCATAATGCAGCAGCGATGTCGAGTCGTCAATATCGACAAGTGGAGGAAGCCATGCTGCGGTTTGCTTTAGGGCGTGCAGGCAGCATCGAAGATCTTCTTGCACAAATTGAGTTTGCCAGCGACAAGAGGCAAGGAGCGTGTTGAGCAAAGGTAGTGAAGTTCGCTGTAAGCCAATCAAATACAAGCCGCCGTCAAGCGCCGCACCGAGAGCAATAGGTTGAGTTTCAAGAGCGTCAAATGCTTGTTCTAAGGTATCGGCAGTAAGGTCAGGCGAGTCGTTGCCGATGATCACCACTTCTTCATAGCCGATAGCGAGGGTATCTTCAACTGCTGCACAAAGTCGATCATGGAAGGTTGTGCCACGTTGGATAAGGAAATGTGTTGCGCCGATAAACTCAGGCGCAGGTTTATCTGTTGCGATGACAAGTGCCGCATGTGTTTGCTGTGAGACGGCAATAGCTGTTTGGATAAGCCACCGATAAACCTGCTGGCACTGCGCATAAGACAGTCCGCTGAAGCGCTTGGCTTTGATTTCACTTGCGATGCTGCGTGTAAAAAGAAGTATGGCACGCCTCGGAGTCATGGGCTGTTCGGGGCTGGATTGGGCAACTGAATTTGCACAAAGTGTTCTGATGGAAACGTGTGCAGATTAAGGTGTGGCGGAGAGGTGTTCGGCTTGTAGTCTTCGTAGTACTTTTCAAAAAATTCGTCGCACCAGAGACAGATGTTGCCAAGCGCTTGGGTGCGTGAGCGCGCAAGTTCTTCAGAAATACCTTTGTAGAGACCCATTTTGAAAGGCTCACCGTCATTGAGGGCTTGCCACATTGGATGTTGAATGACACGTGCAATGGCCATGTTCAAATCTTCATAACGCAAGTCCGCAATGGGCATGCGTGTGCCAGGGCAGCAGGGGTAGAGGTTGTAGAGTTGGACTGCAATTTCTTGCATCACGCCTTCTTTGCCACCAGCAAAGCCTTTTGCACCTGAAGGAATCGCGCAGAAGTTATGAAGCGGATTGTGCAGCATCACATTTTTTTGAATGGCTCTACCACGTGCCCAGTTGCCACCAATCCAGAAGTCTTCATTAGCGCCCCACATTGAAAATGTCAGTTCGGGTGTCGTGAGGCGTGTTTTGGAAACCAGTGCACCTTCATTGTCAAAAATCATGCCGCGCGCTTCCATCATGGATTTCAAAAGCTCAGCTCGTGCGCCCTTGTGTTTATGAAAGCGGTCAAGTGAAGCAATGTCAATGCGCGTGACATGATGCGCAAGAATCTCATCTAAAATCTCGGGTGTAAGCAAATCGCCGTTGGTTTGCAGCATGTACTGCACTTGATTGCCATACTTTTGATACAGTGTATCTAAGCAGAAGTAAAGCAACTTACGATTGACCAAAGGTTCGCCACCAGAGAGAATGATGCGTAGCGGAGCATCGTCTGGGGCAGGAAAGTGTGTGATAACTGCAGCAGCTTCATCCGTGGTGAGTTCAACTGCTTTAGGTCGAGAACTGTTGTAGCAGTGATCGCAGCGGTCGTTGCAGTTGTGTGTAATAACCCAGTACAGTGAATCGAGCGGCATAAAAGTATAAAGAGTTGATGGCTATAAAAACATTCTCATTGAGCAGCAGGTTTCCAAAAAAGAAACAACCGAGTAAGTGCTGAACAAAATCAACGTGAGAGAGTGCAGTTGATGGATGAGCTATGTCTGCTGCAGCAGGAGCTCAAAATTAACTTGAGAGTGCATCGCTGTGCTCCAAAACTTCCCAAGTGTGGTCCGCCAGTAATTTGACTTTAGCGACAAACTCAAACGACTTTTGGCTGCGCCCCCATTCGTGTGGGGCAACAAGCGAAAGGAAATCCTCACCATCGGGACGGCGATAAAGGTAATAGACATGCGAAATCAGTGGCTCAAAAGACATTTTTGCAGCATAAATACGCTCCGAAATTTCCACGCGTTTTTTGATAGCGTTGGCTTGCTCGGCTAAAAGTTTCATCTGCTCGTAGAGCTGCGCCATTTGCATATCGGTTTGCTGATGCATTGCTGCAACCGCTCTGCCTTTGGCTTTGCCCATATCTTCTGGTTTAACAAGGGCGCTACCAGAAGTGTGTGCGTAAGGCAGAAGCCCAGGCGATGACGCCGTTTTGTCTTTCATGCGTTCCAAATCAATCTTGGAAAGGTCAATCTCATTTTCTTTCATCTCAAGTAAGGCAGTTTATTGTTATGCTAACTAAAACATGAAGTCTGGGAAACTTAATTCCACGGTGATGAAGCAAAGTGATGTACAACGTTGTAAATTTAGCTAACCTAACGCTCAATCTAACCAACATGAGAGAAGCTATGCAAGTCATAGAGACACAACCAACACCAAACCCTAACGCTTTGAAGTTCATCATAGCTGGCACCTTCCCACCTGGTTCACATGCCTTTATGTCGCACAAAGAAGCTGAGAACGATGCGCTCGCCAAAGCAATCTTCGAACTTGGCGAAGTGACTTCTGTCTTTTACATGAATAACTTCCTGACCGTAAGCAAAACTCTAGCAGGAGACTGGAACAAGTTGCGAGAAGGTGTTATTGCGATTCTGTCTCAGATGTAGGTCAGTATTGAAACTGCACTGTGAAGATGTTTGCTGACCCTAATTGGTCGGAGAAGGGCACGAAGGCATAGTCGAGCTTAAAGCTGCTCCACTTGATGCCAATGCCTGCTGAAAGATTCCGTGAGGCTTGACCGAGTGTAAGCCCAGCACGTGCCCAAAAGAGATCACGAAACTCGAACTCTGCACCAAGGTTGAACACAGTAGCGTCGGAAAACACGACAATTGCGTTGGCTTCAAGCAAAACGCGACTTTCAAGAGAAGAAAAAGCAAGCGAATAGGCTGCGCCTGCACGAAGCAGTGTGGGTAAGCGTGAAGATTCGCTTGAAAGTGCATTCATACCGCCAAGGTTTTGCAGTGCTGCTGCCAGTCGAAAGTTAGAGGAGAGGGCATATAGACCTGACAAGTCAAAAGCGACGCCTGTTGCATCATCAATAAAAATGCGTTCATAGAGAAATTTACTTGTCAAGGCAAGTGTGAAGCGATTGCTAAATGAGTAGGCGTAAGAGGCGCTAAGTGCCAGATTTTGTGCGGCAAATGTGCCTTCAGGTGATTCCGTTGGGCGCGTGCGAATGGGAATGTCATTGATGGTAAGCCAAGTAAGGGAGAAACCCAGTGCGCTCTGCCCATAGTTGAATGCAGTGGCAGCATAGCTTGAGTAGGTATCCAGAAGCCATAAACTCTGTGAGAAGAGAATGACGGATTTTTCTCCAGAATTGAGCAAGGCGGGATTGTAGTAGTTGGCAGCAGCGCCAGTTGCGGAAGCCACGCCGACATTAGCCATCGCTTGCTCTCGAGCGGTTACGCCCAGTTGCAGAAAGGTGAGACCAGTTTGCGCAAAGGCAGAGCGAAGCAACAGAGAAAAGAGCAGAAGCAAGGAAACAAGAAAGATGCGTCGCATAGATTCAAGTAAAATGAAAAGGGCTTACTGCTGTAAGCCCGAAAATACCAAGTGAGTAGTGCACTGCACAAGACCGTTATTTGTCATCTCTGCTGGCTTCAAGTAGTATACGCTTTTCTTCACTAGTTAGCGATTCATAGCCAGAGCGCGAAATTTTGTCGAGAATTTCATCGATGCGGTCTTGTGTGATACGGCGTGAAGATGTTGAACGAGAGGACTGCGCACGCGATTCGCTGGTCGCAAAAGTCTTTTCAAACCATGATTGAAGTGGGAATTCGCGCTGCATAACTTTGATGTAGATATACCCGACGGCCATACCGCCAAGATGCGCAAAGTGTGCCACGCCACTTGCAGCTTGATCAAAGCTTGCAATAAATTCCAGCACAGCGTACAGAATAACCAGATACTTGGCTTTAATAGGCAAGAGAAAATAGATATAGATGTAGCGTTCAGGGAACATCATACCGAAAGCAAGCAGCACGCCATAGACAGCGCCCGATGCCCCAACAGTCGGATACATGCCACTGGTGAGCAGAAGATTGATGATGCCAGCGCCAATGCCGCAGGTAAAGTAGTAGATGGTAAATTGCTGTGTGCCCCAGTAGTTCTCAATTTCTGCACCAAACATCCACAGCGCAAACATATTAAAGAGAATGTGCAAGAAACCGCCATGCAGAAAGAGATAAGTAATAAGTTGCCATATCTCAAATCGTCCAGATTCCCAAGTCCAAAGCGCGCCAAACTCCGTCAGAAGACCCCGCATTGGTGTAAAGAATTGAAGTAGAAACACAACAACATTGATAGTAATAATCAACTTAATTGCAGGCGGCATGATTGAAAACCCACCTGGGCGATACTCATCATAGTAACCCATATCTCTGGAATCCAAAAAATTGATGTTGCTAGTTGCCTCAGAAGGAACACTTCAAAGATGCTAATAATTTTTCGGCTTGTCAAGAACTGCTCTGTAGTTTAGAAGGCAAGATTGACACCGATATCGAGCGCATTGCGAGCACCTGTTCGCTCTTGAAAGCTATCGCCTGTGATAAACTGATAACGACCGAACAAGACAAACTCCAAAATTTCTGCCTTGAAACGAACGCCTGCACCAAATGATGGCAAAAAAGTAAAGCCTGTGTTCTCAATAGTGGCAACGCCCAATCGTGCTTCAAGAAAGGGTGAGCCCCAATCGAGGTGAATGAAGGCTTGTGCACCCGCCGCACCGCCATACCATGAAAGGTCAGGTTGCGGAATGGCACCAAATAAGCGACCAGCTTGCGCTTCTGCATGGAGCGAAAAATGCTTATCGATGTGATACTCTGCACCGGCACGAAATCCAATACCTCGAGGATACTGCGAAGAGAAAATCGGTGAAACGCTCAAGCCGAAGAAACCATACCAACGCTTCATCGGCAAATACTCAACGCTGAAGACTTGTCGCGCGGAGTAATTAAACTCATCGCGCGCAACAACTTCAAAGCTGTTGTATCGATCACGCAGTTTGAGCATTACTTTTGCTGCACCGCTTTCATCAGCACGTGTGAGACTATCGCCATTGACGAAAATTGTAGCACGAGGTTCTGTCGTAATGAGCAGAATGAAATCTTCGCGCGACGTGAGTGTGCCGCTTTCAAGCGTGCGTAAGCGAAGCGATAGCGGTAACTGGCGCGGCAAACGCTCGACCACAGACAGCGATCTGACAAAAGGTTTGCTCTCAAGACCGATGGAGTCAATAGCAGTAAGACGAACAAAGTAAGTTCCAACTGCAAGGGATGTGGTTACCGATTCTGCATTACTGACTGTAGTGAAAACAAGGCTATCGAAGGTATCAGTGTGTGAGATATCAAAGCGCGTCTGTTCCGTAGTGCGTTGCCACTGAAATTGAACAGGGCTTTTAGTGAGCGATGTGGGAGCAAGTAGCTTTGGAGCGGGCGGCAAGGGACGAGGTGCCTCAGGCGGTGTATTTTCTGCAATGCGTGTGCCGAAGTCATCAGGGACATCGACAACTGGACTTGCTAAGGGTTGAGCTTCTTCAAAAGTGGGCGCACTGCGCATCCCACGCACTTTTGCTTCACCACGGTGCACAGAGACAAGCGAGCGACCACGGGAATCTATGCCAATTTTTCCGGCGCTATTACCCATTGCGATATCAGCAGCGCGTGTGCGTATTGAGAGCCGATTTTGCAGACGTGCTGATGTAAGTTTTGCGTAAAGATCGCCAGAGAGCAGCGCAACATTTTGTGCTGGGCGGTCTGTTTTTTCAGTCGGTGCACTGCCATAAATCACCACGAGCGCATTTTCACCAATCTGAAGTTGACTTTGGTCATTAAATGTAACAGTGGAGCGAGAGTTTGCACCAGTATTGATTTTGTGATGTTCATAGACGGGCTGCTGCAAAAAGGCAGGGCGCCAATCAAGATTCCAAGGTGCGCGCTCACGCACATCGCGCTGAATGGCTGTGATTTTGCCGTCAGGCAAAATAGGTGAATTGTCGGGCATAGTGAGCGTGCGTGTGGTGCGCGGGCTGATGCCAACCACTTCAACACGGCGGTTTTGTGAGCGACCCTCTTCTGTAGTGTTGTCAGCAATCGGATAAGTGTCGCCATAGCCACGTGTGAAAATGCGAGCCGGTGCAATGCCACGCTGAACCAAAAACTGTTTAACAGCATTCGCACGTGCGCTCGAGAGTGCAAGGTTTCGCTTAGCATTGCCGCGGTTATCTGCATGACCGCTAATCTCAATATCCATATCAGGGCGCGCTGCAAGATAGGCGGCTAATTTTTCAAGTATGACGTAACTGGCTGGTTGAATCGAGGAACTGCCGCCTGCAAATGTAACATCTTTCAGCACTAACTTTTTGCCCGGACTCAAATCAATGCTTTGCATCGAGTCCTGTGCAGAAGCACTCGAAAAAAGAAGAAAGAGAAGACTTGTAGCAGAAAGAAGTCTCATACTTAATCTGATTTTTATTTTGGCAAGGTAAACCAAAAGCGAGAGCCTTTGTAGAGTTCGCTCTCAACACCCACTTTGCCACCATGCTTTTCGACGACTTCTTTGACAAAGGCAAGTCCTAAGCCAGTGCCAGTAACACTGCGCACGCGTTCATCATCCACAGCACGAAAGAACTTGGAGAACAGCTTTTCTTTTGCAGATGCTGAAATCCCATAACCTTCGTCTTGAACCGACACCTCCATTTCATGCTGATGTTCAAGCATCTGAATGCGTACGGTCGTGTTCGGTGGAGAATACTTAACTGCATTTGAGAAAAGATTAAGCACAACTTGACCAATGAGTTCAGGATCACCTGCAATAGTCGTGCTTGCAGAAGGCAGGGCAAGTTCTACGCGAATGTGTTTGGCATCTGCAAGTGGACGGTTGATTTCCACAACGGTTCGAATAACATCATGCAACTTAAAGGCAATGCGCTGTATTTCAGTGCGTCCTGATTCAATGCGGTTGAGATCAAGAAACTTGGTAACAATGTTGCCTAAGCGTTCAGATTCTTTGTAGATGATGGTGGCAATTTCACGCGTGTCGCTAGGTAAAGCTGGATTTTCTACGATGAACGAGCTAAATCCGCTAATGGTTGCAAGAGGTGAGCGCAGTTCATGCGCTACGAGTGAGACAAGCTCGGTCTTCATGCGGTCAATTTCAACTTCTTTGGTAACATTGCGCAAAGCGCCAAGTACGGCAACAAGTTCCCCAGCATGCAGGACGCGCACGAAAGCCCCTCGCAGCACAATCTCACGCACTTCACCAACCATCTGCACACGAAATTCTGCAGGCACAACGGTATTGGAACAGGCATATACAGATTCAATATGATGACGTAGCGACTCATGCGTGAGGTAATGCTCAAAAGGTTCGGGTGAGGCACTAAGATCTTGCTCCGGCAATGAAAACCATTGGGCAAACAGATGATTGACTAAGATCACGTGGCGCGAGGCATCAAGGACAATCATCCCGTCACTGGCTTGACGAAGGGCGGCATCAAGTTTATTGCGTTCTGCAATGATTCGATCGATATTGATTTTTTGATAGCGCTCAAGTGTTTCAGCAGCATCATTATAAGCGCGAAAAACAGGGGCGAATTCATCTTGGCGCTGTATAGGCAAACGAAAACTAAAATCCTGATCAATGAAGCGTTGTGCGGCGCTCACGAGTTGCTTGATCGGAGTGTTAAGCCAGTGCGCCAAGAAGACACTTACTCCAATTGAGAGCACAATACCAGCAAGCGAACCATATAGTACGCGCCGCTGCATCTCATGCACAGAAAAATAAGCAATGCGTTGAGGTTCCTCGACAACGATAACAACTTGAAGACTAGGCACAGCAAGCCAAGTGCCAAGCATGGCTTCGCCATGTACACCGATATACTCGCGTGAGACCCCAACAGCTTTTGCACGTAGTACGTCCTCTGGCTGCTGAAAGCCTTCAAACAAGCCCTTGCCTAAAAGTGAGAGGTGCTGTGCAGCTAAAACTGTATCGGTATGAGCAAAAAGGCGCAGGTGGGCATCAAGCAAATAGATACGGTCGCGCGCGCCTGAAAAGGTCTGTGCAGAAATCTCACCAATCCAGCTTGCTAGGGCACGATGCTCGAGCTGTGTGAGCAGATAGCCTGCAAATTTTTGTCGATCATCCACTTGGTTGCAACTTGAAACTCATCTGCCACATGCAAAACACTCGGCAAAGAGTCTAATCCAGCACGCAGCGGCTGAGGAAAAACTTTCGGTAGTGGTGCAGGAGATGACTTGACAAAAGCATCAATAAACTGCCCTTGTTCATCATAGACCCCAATAGTATGGATATCGGGATAATTTGCCATTGAAGTTGAAATCATGTGTACAACATCACTTGGGGAAAGAGAGCGGTTATCGAGTATTTGAGCGGTATCGAAGAGCAGTTTTGCAGCATCCTGCGCGCGCTGTTCAAGGCGCAAGACAACATTCTTAGCGACAGCAAGATATAACTCACGCGAAAGATTTTTGAGTGTGTTAAGGTTGAGAACAGAAATTGAATATCCGACTAAGGTAAGCGGGAGAACAGCAAAGAGCGAGAGCGCAATTGCAAGTTTCGTTGCAAAATTAAGTGATGGCAGTTTCATCTCACATGGTTGAGGTAGTGCCGATTAGGTAAGCTGTCTTCAAGCTATTTGAGAACAAGGCTAATCAAGTAATACATTGGTCAGGTGGGCGGTCTAAAGAAAGGACCATAACGGGCTATTGCCTTCGGCGAAATGCCATGACTGATTTGAAGACCAAAGCGTTTTCTTAAGAAGTCTTCAACCCTCATCCACTCCCCGTTATAGAAAACTTCACCAGTCCAAGCACATATTGTGATTATGTCCATGGCGCTCGATGAATCTGAATCTGTAGAGCTTGTAGAGGAGTGTGAGTCTGATGCCATTAAGGGCTGTTTAGCTGATGCCAAGGCTTGTTTGCACCGCTGAATCTTTGTTAGGGCATCTCTGACAGTGTCAACGACAGTATCTACAAAGACCTGACCCGTGCCCTTCACAATGTAGTCTATGGCACCTAATTTCATTGCTTCTACAGCAACGCTTTCGCTACCGCTACCGGTCATCAAAATCATGGGTGGCATATCAGATTGAATAGACGCATAGCGCAAGACTTCCAATCCATCCATCACCGGCATAATGTAGTCTACTAAAACAAGATCATAACGCGTACTCCGGCAGCATTGTATGCCTGATGCGCCGTCGTAGGCAACATCCACGCGGTAGCCTTGCTTCTGCAAGAGCAATTTCAAGAGTTGTGAAAGTGAAACATCATCTTCAATAACCAGGATATACGCTGTGTCTGACATAGGTCATAGAAAACGCTGAGTTGAGCAAAAAAGTTACTTGTCATTAAGTGCTGCGATACCGGGCAGAACTTTTCCTTCGAGAAACTCCAAGCTAGCGCCGCCACCTGTTGAGACATGTGTAACAGCTTTTTCAAGACCGGCTTTAACAATTGCAGAAGCACTATCACCGCCGCCAATCACCGTAGTGGCACCGCGCTGTGTCGCTTCAGCTAAGGCTTTGGCAATTTCAACGGTACCCGTTGCAAATTTATCCATTTCAAAGACGCCCATTGGACCATTCCAAACGATGGTGTTAGCGCTCAAAATTTCCTCGCGGTAGTGCGCAATTGTTTTCGGACCAATATCCAGACCCATCCAGCCCTCTGGAATAGCGTTCACATCAACGACTTGTGAGGCAGCATCTGCTTCGAAACGATCCGCAACGACAACATCGACGGGCAAAATCAGCGGCACACCTTTCGCTTTAGCTTTAGCTTGAATGGACTGTGCAACCTCGAGTTTGTCATCTTCTACAAGTGACTTGCCAATGCCTAAGCCATTAGACTTGAAGAAGGTAAAAATCATCGCGCCGCCAACCAAGATTTTATCAACTTTATCGAGCAAGCGCTCCAAGACATCGATTTTACCTGAAATTTTTGAGCCGCCAAGAATGGCTACAAACGGACGCTTCGGATTTTCCGTCGCTTCACCAAGATACTTTAGCTCTTTTTCAATCAAAAAGCCAGCGACGGCAATCGGAAGAAACTTGGTGATGCCTTCGGTCGAGGCATGTGCGCGATGTGCTGTGCCAAACGCATCATTGACGTAGATTTCGCCCAGAGCCGCAAGTTTCTTTGCAAACTCCGGATTATTATCCTCTTCGTCGTTGTAGAAACGCAAGTTTTCCAGCATCATCACTTCGCCATCTTTGAGCGACAGGGCTTGCTGCTCGACTTCTGCGCCGATGCAATCGTTTGCCATCAGCACAGGTTGACCTAAAAGTTGTGAAAGCCGTTCGGCAGCAGGGCGCAAAGAAAATTCCATAGCGCGCTTGCCTTTGGGTCGCCCTAAGTGCGACATCAAAATCACACGAGCCCCATTTTTAATCAAGGTTTGAATAGTCGGCAAAGATTCGCGAATGCGTGTGTCATCTTCAACATGACCTGACTTGTCGAGCGGCACATTAAAATCCACACGTACTAAAACGCGTTTGCCAGAGACGGCAATATCGGAAAGTGTTTTCTTGGTCATTTTTTACTACTTAAAAGAGTTTTGAAAAGTTAGTCTGATTGTCCGATGCGATAAGTGCCTTGCACAATAGCGCGCAATTGCAAAACGTCAGAGGCACGCACGCGAGCAAGTACGGCCTGGGCACCTTGCCGAGTATCCGCTTGCACTTCAATGAATGCACCTTGCGCACGACGCAGCGCATTGAATTCAGTATTGTTTAACTCAAGCTCAATGGTACTGCGTGTCAGTGCTGTACTTTCACCAGATGTATTGACTGGCGCGGCATTAATGGTTGCAAAATCACGGCGCGGCAAAGATAGAGCTTGCAATGAAGTACCATCAACCAAAATCGGGCGAAGGTTAGCATCTACAAAAACGAGACGAAGTCGTGTATTGATGGGCAAGCCTGATTGAATCTGCAAAGTAAGTTTTGCTGACTGCACATCGTTAAGGTTGGGCAGCGAAAAAGTGATGGTATCACGCAGCCCAAAAGCTGCAAGGTTGAAACGGAAAGGTAACCGAAATTTCAGGCTCACACCAATTCGACTTGTATCGGTAATTGAGCCAAACACGCGGTTAGGATTCACAACAGCATAGCCGCGCACGGCAATGCTGTTGGGCAAGCTCGTAAAAACTGGTGAGATGTTACTGTTTTGTGCGTTCAGTTGCAATCTGGTGGTGGCATTAGGCAAAAGATCAAGCGTAATGGGGCGATTGTTCTGCAAAAGTTCAAGTGAATCACGGGTGCGTGCGCTGTAGGTGATAAAACGCGGCTCTGTGCGAATCAGAAACCCGATTGAACTTTCAAAATCCACGCTCACATCAGGAAAGAGCTGACCACTGAGTGTATCAACTAAGCTAAGATCAACATTCAGCGGATCGAGTGTGAAATTGAAATCGAGTGGACGGTTTTCGTCAACGCGCCAGATAACACCTTCAGCGCGTGCAGCAGCAATGCGCATGGTGCGGTAGATTGCCGTGAAAGCTACATTAGCATCAACGCGAGTGAAAACCAGTGCAGGATCAACGTTGGTAATTACACGGTAAGGAATTGCTGTGTCGCCAATCGTGTTGATGGTCCAGTTTTCAAAATCGTCGAAGACGAGCGTAGCGGTTTGCAGAGCAGGCACGAGCGTGTCGCGGTCGAAGATCTGTCCATTGCGTACAACGGTGGGCAAAATAAGGCGGGTGCGACCGGTCAGCGGCAGTGGGTTGATAAAACGAATCATGAGGCTGCCACGTCGAAAAGTACCGCTGCGCAGTTTTTCCACAACCCCGCCAGTAGCACGTACAGTGCCTTCCTCAATCAATGTTTGTGCTTGATAGCGCACTTCAGCCGCGCGGTAGGCAATTGTATCTGTCGACTGAAGGCGAATCGTAAGCGGCGCAGAAAGGTTCAGGGTCGCTGATTGCGCAGGAATAACGCCATCGATGAGTTGCACGCTAAGTCGACCAGTAAAAATCCGGTCAGGCAGCATAACGGAATCGCGCACGGTTTGTCCCGGATTCAGGCTCGAAAGGGTCGTAATGCCAAGCGAGACGTCTTGATTCGAGTCTCGCAGTTCAAAGCGTAAGTTTTCGAAGCGCACGCCAGTGTTGTTGCTGATCACGAGACGAATACCACCTTCTATGACACTAACAAAACGGATATTTTCCTCGAGACTAAAGTTGTAAGGTGCCGAGCGCAAGTTCTCAAAGCGCGGGAGCGTTGTATTGCCACTTGGCAGCGAAATACCTGACTCAGAAGCAATTGCGCCCAAAGATTGAGATGAAGCAACATCAAACTTTGGAATGCGAAGTCGACGCACCGCAAGTGTGCGTGCTGTATCTGACACCGTAAGCGAGAGCGAATCGCCAATGTCAAAGACACTGCGGTAGGTGGTGTCATAGACGAACTGAATGTCGCCCGAAGGTGTAATTTCAAGTGGTGGATTGTTGAGTTTGCCAATCAGCGAACGCGCCGTATAGGTTGCGTTCAGCAGAGGAAAAGTGCCAGAAATATCCCACACAGGCGTTAGCGGTCGCTCAATGCGGCAGCTTGCAAAGCTAAAAAACAGCAGTACAGTGCTTAGAGCAGTAGTAACGTGTCTCACAGGATGTTCTCGCAGATATCTTGTAAAAAGAGAGAGTAAAATAGTCGTAAAACAAAGATAAGTAAAATGGCGTCATATCGTGGACATGTTTGGGGCGGATTGCTGTTTTTTGTGCCCCTCATCATTGTGCTAGTTTTCTTCTTTGAGCTCTACAAACAGCCTTTGCCGATGCTTCTGGCTCAGGTTGCCATTCTGCTTGGCATTACACTGCTGTTTGCGCTCTTTCCTGACATTGACATCAAAAGCAAAGGACAACGTATTTTTTACCTGATATTTTTCTGCGTAGACCTTGTGCTAATTGTAACAAACCACTGGCGCGAAGCGGCGTTTCTCGGACTCTTTGCCATGCTGCCGCTGCTGACCGAACATCGTGGCTGGACACACTCCTTCTGGGCAGCGCTCATCATTCCGCTGCCATTTCTTCTGGTCCCAATCTGGTTTGCAAAATCAGGGTGGAAAGCCGGACTCCCGTATTACCTTGCTGCCGTGGCTGGATACCTTAGCCATCGATTCATGGATGGCATTTTCTTTGGGCGCAAAGGACACTGAAGTTGCTAATGCCCCAGACACGGAAACACAGGATGTGGTGCTATCCGTTGCAAGATACCATGCATAAACCGCATAGTTTGGTGTATCTAAAACCAGCCGTGCACCAAGGCGCTGTGCGGTAGGCGCAAAGTCGTTGATGAGTTCAATGACAAGTCTTGGACAGGTTTGCGCCGTTTTCTCGACAACGAGTAGTGCATCATGTGAAGTGCGAAGTACAGCCATGAGACGCGTAGTATCAGAAAACGGCAAGTACACATAGCGCGTCTGCAAACCCCAACGCAAGGCATCAACATCAAGACCGCTAAGGTAGTAACTCAATTGCGGATTGAAACTCTTTTCATCAAACCTCTTTTGAGGCACAAGATGAATAAGATAACGAGGTTCATGCTGTTGAACATACGCTCCAACAGCTTTGCCGCCAGTGTAGGTCTGCACAAAAGCTAAGCCATGAAGGGCAGTATTCAGAGCAAAGACGAAACTAAGAACGAGAATAGCAGTGAGTAGCAGCGTTCCACGCAAGGGCAATCGCCAAAAGAACCACCAGCCCAGCATGCTCAAACTGACGATGCTCATCAAAATTGCTAAACCGAAAGCTAACTCAGACCATTGATGCGATAGAATTGCTCCCACAAGATCACGATGCAAGAACTGTGTCAGCGACCATGCACTTGCAATAAGCAAGCCCCCTAAGGTGAGTTGCACACTTCTACTTGGCACAGTCTCTTGCAGAGCTATCTGCAGCATCGCAAATGCTTCAGCTGTTATCAGGGCAAGTGGAGGTAGAAAAAGTAAAGCGTACCAGAGCAGCTTAGTCTGTGCAACCGAGAGAATGAGAAAAGTGAGCGCAAACCAAATCAGCCAGAGCATGCGGTAAGGTGTGCGAAACTCGGGATTGCGCCAGAAACTCCATAGCCACAGAATACTGATTGTTGAAAGAGGGAAGCGTGTCAAAATAACATTGAGATAATAAAATGCGCCTGTGCGGTATTGCGAAAAAGTTTGATTGCGCTGGACACGATCAAAAATAAATAAGTCGAGATAGCGTTGAAGATAGCCATCGTTAGAGATGCACATCCAAGCAAACCAAGAAAGTCCCAGTGTAAGCCCCATGCCGAAAAAGAGTGAAAGAGTAGCAAGTGCGTCTTTGCAAGTGGTGCGACGTGTAAGCATGCGGTAAAGTTCAAGCAGTGCAATAGCAAGGGCAGGAAAAATGCCAACGAGAACTTTTGAGAGTAGCGCAGCACCGAGCATCACACCAGAGAGCAGAACAAACAAGCGATGGCGTGTGTCAAGGTAGCGCAGATAAAAATGTGCTTCTAAGAGAGAAAACAGCATGAGCGCCATATCAAGATGGGCTAGGCGAGCATACCACAGCAAGATGGGCAGAAATCCGCACACAAGAAGGGCGCAGAGCGGTGTATGGGCTAGAGGCGAATATGCTGCACTGCGTGTAATTGCGAAAAGAAACAGTGCAAACATCAAAAGTGAAGGCAAGCGTAAGGCAAATTCGCTCAAGCCAAAGAGCATGGTGCAAATTGTCATGAGCCAGATATGCAGCGGTGGATGTGAAGCAGAATAAAAACCGCCGATGGCATAGTCAGCTTGATTGAACCAGCAGTCAAACCGTGCGATGGCTTTGGCACGCAAGGCATAATAGCCTTCATCATAGGGTTGGATGTCGAGCGTAGAGAGTTGAAAAAGCTGGATAACGAAGAGAAAACAGAGCAGCCCGAGTGTAGCTTGCAGCAGCAGTGAAGCACGCTTTTGCAAGCGCGCACGCGTTACATTAAAAAGCGATAGCACGTGTAGCTAAGGAAAGCTATAGAGCAATTACACTTGCACGGCATCAGGCGGTAGGGTATAGATTTTCGTGGTAGCCAGCATGCCGTGGCGCATTCGACGGCGCACTTCCTCAATGGAAAGCCCATCGCGCTCAAGCCAGAGCTTAGCAGCTGTATGGCGCAGGCTATGCGGTGTGATGTTATCGCGTGTGATACCAGCAACTTCAAGCCAGTGATTGAGCCGGTAATTAAGTGCACGTGTGGTCATACGCGCTTCGCTAATGCGGCGGCTATGGCTTGCAAGCAAAGGTGAAAGCGGGGTAAGATGCGCTCGCCGTTCCAGATACCGCTCAATTTCAAGACCCAGTGAGAGCGGGACATCGACAGTACCATCTTTCGTCTTTTTGCCCTTGCCTTGCACATAGAGCACATAGTGCGATGAGAATTTTTCAAATCCTCAACATTCGCTTTGACAAGTTCATGTTCCGACACAGCAGATTCAATCATCAAGCGAATGGTGATATAATCACGATGATCTTGCAACTTTTCAGTAGGAACCAGCGAAAGCAATTTCTTTACCTCAGCTTCGGTGAGCGTACCTGCAGTGTGATGCACAGGGCGACGATTGCCTTTCACTTGACGTGCAGGATTTTCATCGAGCAAGCCTTGTGCAACAAAGTAATCCAGCAAGCGTCGCAGTGAAGTCAGGTAAGTAGAAACTGAAACCTGACTGAGCTTGCGCTCTTGCATCAAGTAGTGTTTGTATTGCTCAATGTCTTCAGGGCGAAATTGAAACCAATCACGTGCAACTGCAAAATAACGCTGAAACTCACGCAAGGCGCGTTGATAGGTGCCTTGTGTCTCGTCGCTTTTCCCCTTCAAAAACTCGGAGAGAAAACCATCTATCAGCGTCTCTAACTTTGCCAGTGATACAGTAAGTGTGTTCATAATGCACGAGTGTTCGGCAAGGCATTAGTGTTGTAAGAAAACTTACGCAAAATCATTTTAACTGCACCTAAAATTTGTACAGTGCGGTCAGAAGGGGTAATAAAACGCTCACTGTATGAACGGTTTGCCGCAAGAAGTTGAATGCGTGAGTTGGCGACATAGTGCCGCCGTACGATGAATGTGTCTTTATCGGCTACACCGACCGTGACCCCTTTTTCTGACTCATGAATGGGGCGACGCTCCACCACGACCCAATCGCCTTTGAGAATGCCAGCTTTATCCATGCCGTCATCATCAGCAATCGAGATAAAGAAATCGCCGTTGCCAAGTTGAGCGGTGTCCAGATGCAGGACGCCGCGTGGTACAAGTTGCAGTGAAGCGCGTACGAACTCGAGCTTCATGACCGGGATAGGGCGCGCAGGCTCAGCAAGACCGTTTGAGAACGCAGAGAATTCATCACGGTAGAGAATCTCAATGGCGCGCGCACCACTTCCACGCTGGATATAGCCCTTAGCTTCAAGCGCATCTAAAGTTTGTGCAACGGCATTTGTTGAAGCATAGCCTAAGGCTTTAGCAATCTCGCGCACACTGGGCGGACGGCGATACTCTGCCACATATTTCACAATAAAATTAAAGCAGCGGTTTTGTGCTTCGGTTAGCGTTGCTGGCATCTTATTGCTTGTATCTTTCTCATTCTCAACTCTCACCGTATGCTGGCAGGATTGCAAATTTGAGTCATTTCACAATTAGCATACGCTGCCCTTCACTGTGTTCGATGCTGCGCTGCAGTCTCACAATATTTGCCATCGACTCTCTCTCTGAGCAATCCGCACAGGCAGGTTTTGAGCCAAAGTTAGTTTGAAAACAATACTGAACAAACTGTTCAGTGCGATTTTCTTGAATACTGAACAAACTGTTCAGTATTTTGAGATAACTCTATAAAATTTCAGGGTATACACTGAGTTTAGCGCTGCAGTAAGGCATGCTATGCATATTCTAAATAGCGTAAAAAGGCTTGAAAAATCAATAAAAAACGAAAAAATTCTTTGACAATTGCCTTTCCTTTTTAGTAAATTGCCTGTGTGGGAAAAAATGGGAAATTTTGGAAACAAGCGAAAGTGCAAGCAAAGTTTGAGTCGCTCTTAACCCGTGAGGCGCGCCAATGCCAGAATTCAGAGGCACAGAGCAGTATAATCTTGACGACAAAGGTCGGCTGATGATACCTGCGCGATTTCGCAAAAAAATGGTGAGCGATAAGCCGGGCACACTGCTGGTATTGGTCAAAACGCCACGCGGCAATATGGAACTCTATGAGCAAGAGAGTTGGAGAGAACAACAAAAAAAACTGGACCAGCTCTCTGATTTCAATCCGGAGGATAGACGACTGAAGACGTTTATCTATGCCAATCTCGATGAAGTTGAGCTCGACAAAAGCGGACGCATAGGGTTGCCGAAAAGATTTTTGGAAGAATGTGGTATCACGAAAGAAGTCACACTCGTGGGTGCAGAAAACAAAATTGAGCTGTGGAATCCGGAGCGATTGAGAGAGTTTTTGAATCGACCACCAGAAGAATTTGAGACACTGACACAGCGCGTGTTAGGATAGCGAAGATGCACGCAAGATGGAATTTGCGCATACGCCGGTTTTGCTGAGCGAAGCTATTGACGGCTTAGTGACAACAGCGGGCATTTACATCGATGGTACGCTGGGCGGCGGCGGACATAGCGAGGGACTTCTGCGCACACTCGAGGCAAAGAATTGGCTCGAGCGTTCTTTGGTAATCGGCATCGACCAAGACCAATTGGCGTTGGATGCAGCGGCAAGACGGCTTTTACCACGTTACGCCAAAGTGTGTCATATCGTCGAGGGAAACTTTGCAGAGATGAAGCATGTGCTAAGGCGCATCGCCGGTCAGGATGCAAAGGTGCAAGGCATTCTGTTGGATTTGGGCGTCTCTTCGGCGCAGCTCGATGAGGCAAAGCGCGGATTTAGTTTTCAGAAATCTGCGCCGCTGGATATGCGAATGTCGCAGCGCACGACACTCACAGCAAAAGATGTGGTGAATGGCTACGATGAAGCAGTGCTTGCGCAAGTGCTGCACAACTACGGCGAAGAAAAAACGTGCACGTCAGATTGCAAGGCGCATCGCACAAGCGCGTAAAATCAAGCCAATTGAGACAACGGGCGACTTGGCGGAACTTGTGCGCAAGTGCTACTTGCCACATCAGACAAAAGAGCAGATAAAATCGCTTGCAAGAGTATTTCAAGCGATTCGCATTGAGGTCAATCAAGAGTTAGAGGTCTTAAAAAAAGCGCTCGTGCAAGCAGAAAGTCTCTTAGCCAGCGGAGGGCGGTTGGTGGTGATTGCGTATCACTCGCTTGAAGATCGACTGGTCAAGACCTTTATGCGCGAGAAAGTACGCGACGACTGGGGGGAGAGGGGCTTGCCGCTCAAAGAGCCACTGCGCAAGGCGACGCTGCGGCTAATTACAAAGAAGCCGATTACACCAAGTGAAGATGAAATTCAGCGCAATCCACGCGCACGCAGCGCCAAATTGCGCATTGCAGAAAAGATTTAAAAAAGACAAGAGCAAAATAGAAAAAAATGAAAAAGGAGAATCAGAATGGCAAAGGAGCAGATACCCGACACGCTATTTAGCAGCGTGAAGGTGGAAACTGACTACGCCGATGTGCCTGTCTTTGATACACCAAACCCCGAACCGCTGCCAGCGGCGGTCGACTTCGGCGCAGAGTTGCCCCGAAGCAATGCAAAGGTTTTTGCTGAAAAGGAAAGGGTGTCAGAGCTGCAGCCTGCATCGGAAACTGCAGCACCACCTATGAAAAAACTGCGTGAGCGCACGCAAGAGAAAGTCGAATCGATTTTGAACCTGCGCACTTTCTTGTTGGTGGCAGTAACAACGGCATTGCTAGCGTTCTACATCTCTAATGTTATCTCGATCAATCGGCTTTCGGGTGAGACGGAATCGCTTAGAAAGCAATTAGAAGATGCGCACAGTTTGAATGTGGAGTTGGAGAGCAAATTGCGTGCCCTGCAGCGCGTGGAACATGTCAGTGCTGAAGCCTACAAGAAATTAGGATTGCGCTACAAAACCGAGCCGCCAATTGAGTTAAGTGTTGAGAAGTAACATCCGACGGCAAGGAAGCGCACTCTAAAGCCGACATAGAGACACTTCTTTGCCTGACGAATGCCTTGCAGATGCAAAAAAGAAACACGATGAGCGAAAACCCAAGTAAAGATAAAGCGGCGCTGTGGCGGGGAGAACGGCAGGTGCGTCTTGTGCTGGTCTTTGGTGGACTTGCGTTGCTTGCCCTGGGTGTCATTGCTCGATTGGTGTGGGTGCAAATTCTCAACGCAGAAGAATATCAACGCAAAGCGCAGCGGCAGTATGAGTACCGAGAAAAAATTGCGGCACCACGCGGCGATATCCTTGACCGCAACGGCAAACGCTTAGCGACAAGTCTGATGAATGTCTCGTTTGCAGCAGACCCGAAACTTGTGCAGCACAAAGATACCTTAGCGGCACTATGCGAAAAGGTATTTGGAAAGCCGAAGGAACACTACCTCAGAAAATTAAATGAAAAAACACGTTTTGTCTGGCTCGAACGCAATCAGTCTCAATCCAGTGCAGCGCCGCTATTAGCCTTAGACATAGATGGATTGATCATTCGCAAGGAAATTCATCGTCAGTATGAGAACTTGGCATCGCAACTCATTGGCTTTGTCAATGCTGACAACACTGGGATTAGTGGTCTAGAAAAACAGTTGGAGCCGTATCTACGTGGCAAAGATGGATTTTTAACCATGCAGCGCACCGCAACGGGCAGAGCGTTTCCAGCTATTGGTGCACCAAGACAAGAGGCGGTACCGGGCTGCCGTGTAGAACTGACCATTGATGCTGATGTGCAAGCCATTGTCGAAGATGAGCTGCAAAATGGGGTAGCAAATTGCGCTGCAAGCGCAGGTATTGGCATTGTCATGAATGTGCACACGGGCGAGATTCTCGCTATGGCGAATGAACCTAACTTTGATATGAACAATGCAGTAACCTATAAACCTGAAGCGACGCGCAACCGAGCTGTAACTGATGCCTTCGAGCCGGGTTCGACGTTTAAGCTCGTGATAGCCACTGCAGCAACACAGTATGGCGTGGTGCAACCAGATGAAAAGGTAGATGCCCAAAATGGGCGATATGTGATTCAAAGGCGCACAATTACAGACCATGAAAGGCTTGGAGTAATCACGTTTCGACAAGCCATTGCACACTCGAGCAACATTGTTGCAGCAAAAACTGCGCTCAAAGTCGGTAAAGAAAATTTCTATGCAACAGCAAAAGCCTTTGGCTTCGGTGAAAAAACAAGCATTGATGTGCCGGGAGAAATTGCAGGTGCGCTCAAACCGACGCGCGAATGGTCAGCCATTTCGCTACCGTGGATGGCACAAGGCTATGAAGTGATGGTTACGCCGATTCAACTTATTACGGCTTATGCGGCACTGGCAAATGGTGGTAGGCTCATGAAACCCTTTGTCGTGCAGCGAATTGTGTCGCCAGATGGTGAAGTGTTGGCGCGTCAATCGCCTGTAGTGCGGCGTCAAGTCATGAAGCGCGAAGTGGCAGATGTGGTGAAGAGTTATTTCAAAGCTGTAGTCGATAGCGGCACAGGTAAGCCGGCGCGCATTGAAGGCGTCAGTGTGGCAGGTAAAACTGGCACAGCGCAGCAACTTGATGCTGGTAACTATCATACAGGAAAATACGTGGCATCGTTTGTCGGTTTCTTTCCAAGTGAGCAGCCTGAATTTGCCATCTTGGTGATGATGATCAATCCCACAAATGGCTACTATGGCAGCATGGCTGCAGCGCCAGTGTTTGCAAACATTGGCAGGCGAATGCTCTCTACGCTCGGCGAGGCTTATCGCGCAAAAATTGCACGCAATCTTGCGCCCTCAAAAGAAAAACTCTTTTTGGATACGGTGCAAAGTGTTGTGGTGCCGAATGTGCGTGGACTCTGTGCTGAAGAAGCGAAAGCCTTGCTGCGCATACATAAACTCGATTTCAAGCGTGAAAATGAACTCATTGACGCAGCAAAGCAAATCGTGATTGCGCAAGGTGTGGAAGCAGGCAAACGCGTGCCGATATGGTCAAAAGTGCCGCTCACATTTTCTGATGCTGAGACAAAAGACGGGGCACAACACATGCCCTTGCTGATTGGATTGCGCGCCGATAGAGCACTCTGTGAAGCAGGGCGATTAGGTTTGCGGCTTGAGATTGCTGGTAAGAGTGGAAAAGTAGTGGCACAATTGCCAAAAGCAGGTGAGCGTGTCAAAGAAGGACAAGTCTGTGTGATAACCATGCAGTAGTATGACTTTGAATGATGTCATCGAGTTGCTTGTGCCTGTGGAAATGGCAACGCCAGAGCAGGTTGCACAGCACGGCATGATGAAGATTGAATCGGTAGCGTATGACTCGCGCAAGGTAAAAAACGGTACACTATTCGTTGCCATCAAAGGCTTCAAAACTGATGGGCATTTGTTTATTGACAAAGCTGTACAAAGCGGCGCAAGTGTCGTGGTCTGTGAAGAACTGCCCATGCAGCGCGCAGCCGAGTGTGTCTATCTCAGAGTCGAGTCGTCGCGCAGGGCGCTGGCAAGACTTGCAAAAGCATTTTATGGTGATGCTAGCGACAAACTGACCATCATTGGTGTAACAGGCACGAATGGCAAGACAACGACAACATTTCTCATTAAATCTATTCTTGATGCAAATGGCATCAAATCGGGACTCATTGGCACGATTGAATACCAAATCGGAAACGAAGTCATTGAAGCCGAACGCACGACACCTGAGGCGCTGGAACTACACGAGTTCTTTGACAAGATGATAAACGCAGGCTGTACGCATTGTGTGATGGAAGTCTCCTCACACTCGCTGGCACTGCATCGCACCGATGGCATTTGCTTTCAAGTAGGCGTCTTTACAAATCTCTCGCGCGATCACTTGGATTTTCATGGCGCCATGGAAAACTATTTCAACGCTAAGAAAATCCTCTTCGATGGTCTTGATGCGCAAGCTACAGCGGTAACGAATTGGGATGACCCTTATGGCAAACGCATAGTCAGCGACTGTCGCGCTGCCATAATAAGCTACAGTGTCAGTGGCGAAGAACCACATGGCACGCCATCACATGGCGATGAGACAACACTCTGTGCGAAAGTTTTGAACTACGAACTGGGTGCAACCTCTGTGATGCTCTCTGTAAGAGGTGAAACACACATTCATGCCTTCGGGCTAATTGGCAAGTTCAATCTCTACAACATTTTGGCGGCCTACGGTGCCACAGCGGCGTTGGGACTGTCTCACAATGCCATCGTGCATGGCATCTCAAAGTGTAAAGGGGTGCGTGGACGAATGGAACAAATCTGGTCGAAGGACCATCGCTGTGCGATTGTCGATTATGCGCATTCGCCTGATGCGTTGGAAAATGTCATGCGTGCCATTCGTGAGGTGATGCCAAAGGAGGGAAAACTCATTACGGTCTTTGGCTGCGGCGGTGAGCGCGATAAAGGCAAGCGTCCGCAAATGGGAAGACTTGCAGAGCAGCTGTCGGATATAGTCATACTGACATCCGACAATCCACGCGGTGAAGATCCAGAAACAATTTTGGATGACATTGAGGCAGGGATGAGCAAAAGCAAAACGCATTATCGCATTGCTGAGCGTCAAGAAGCCATTAAGAAAGGTATTGAGCTGCTGCAACAAGGTGATGTGTTGCTTGTAGCAGGAAAAGGTCATGAGACTTATCAAGACATTCAAGGTGTCAAGTACCATTTTGATGATCGAGAGCTCATAGAAAAATTTTTCAAAGCATCAGGCTAAGGACTGTGCAAGCAATTACGGAGCAAGATCTGTGCGAAGTGGGTCGCATAGTTGGGGCAGTAGAGCCAATCGCTGAGCCTAGAGTCGCAATTGATTCGCGCAAAATCACAGGTGGTGAGATCTTCTTTGCACTCAAAGGTGAACGTGTTGATGGACACGAATTTGTAGGCGAAGCACTTCAGCGAGGCGCGCGCCTGTGTGTTGTCAGTGAAGCATGGTACAAAGACAGCAAAGAAAAGTTCTTTGACAAATTGCTCGTGGTGCCCGATGTCCTGCAGGCTTTGCAACGTCTGGCGCGGCTTTATCGACGCAAGTTTTCTGTGCCACTCGTAGCCATTGGTGGCGGGAGCGGCAAGACAACCACAAAAGAGATGATGGCAGCAGTGTTGCGCACAACCTACGACACCTTAGCAACTGAAGGTAACCTCAATAATCACATTGGCTTGCCGATTACGCTCTTTGGGCTACGCAAGACAACGGAAATTGCCGTCGTGGAAATGGGGATGAATCACAAAGGTGAGATGCAGCAACTGTGTGAGATTGCTGAGCCGACGCATGGACTGATTACGAACATTGGCAAAGCACACATCGAGTTTTTTGGCTCGCTGGAAGCAATTGCTGAAGCCGAAGGCGAACTCTTTGAGTGGCTTGGCAAAGGCAACGGCAGTGCATTTGTCAATGCAGATGATGCGCTTGTGATGCAAGTGTCTGAAAAGGTCATGCAAAAAATACTCTATGGCGTCATTACATCAGCAAATCCGATGCGCCGTGAGCGATTAGATATCTACGCTGAAGAAATTGAGCTCGATGAGCGCGGGCGTGCAAAGTTCAGGTTAGCAACACAAGAAGCCGAAGAGAGCGTGCAATTGCGCATCGCAGGTTGGCACAATGTTACCAATGCTTTAGCGGCAGCAGCAGTTGGACTCAACTTCGGTGTTCCGCTCTTGCGCATCAAGACGGCACTGGAACAATTTGAAATTAACCCATTGCTCAAGCGTATGGCTGTCTATGAGCAAGATGGCATGATCATCATCAATGACACTTACAACGCTAACCCTGAATCAATGCGCAGAGGATTAGAAACGCTGAGCGCAATGAAAGTAAGTGGAAAAAAAATTGCAGTGTTAGGTGATATGCTGGAGCTTGGCGCACTGGCTGAAAGCGAACACAGAGCATTAGGTGAATTTATCTCGGAGCAAGGAATCGATGTGCTCTTTGTTTGGGGAAATGCTATGAAGACCACATGCAAAGTCGCTTGTGTCAGCACAAAACAGCACTTTGAGAGCAAAGCGCAGCTTGCGCAAACACTAAAAGCGACAGCGCAGCCCGGCGATGCGATTCTCTTCAAAGGCTCAAGGGGCATGAAAATGGAAGAAGTAATAGAGATGATGAGCAGGCAATAGGATACCGTGAATGTAAAATCATCAAAAAACGCCGCAATGAGAGGCGTCAGAAAAACAAAAGTTGTGCAAGACACTAACGCAAAAAACCATGCTGTACTACCTGCTCAAATATTTGAATGATATGTATGACATCCCTGGTCTCGGTGTCATCAATTACATCACGTTTCGAGCGGGAGCGGCTGCTGTAACGGCGTTTCTCGTATCCATGATAGCAGGTCCAAGAATCATCATGTATTTGAAAACAAAAGTAATTGAGCCAATCAAGCTCGAAGCGCCAGAGGCACACCGCAAAAAGTTGGAATTCCGACCATGGGCGGTACGGTGATGATTCTCTCTATTGTCATCGCAGGATTGCTATGGACGAAGGTAACGGATTCATTTAGCTGGCTGATTTTGCTCTCGGTAGTCTGGATGGGTGCTGTTGGGTTCTATGATGATTATCTCAAAGTGGTAAAGAAAGTTAAAGGTGGCTTAGCCGAGCGGTATAAACTTGCAGGACAAATCGCGCTGGGGGTATTCGTTGCAGTCTATACCTACATCGTGCCAAAGTTTAGTGTCTTGCTTTCGCAGACAGAAGTTCCATTCTTCAAAAATTGGGTGATTGATTACAACGGGTTTTATATCCCAGTGTGCGTGTTCATCATTACGGCGGTTTCAAATGCAGTGAATCTCACGGATGGATTAGATGGACTTGCCGCTGGCTGCGCAGCGATTGTGGTCTTGACGCTTGCAGGCTTTGCGTATCTGACAGGTAATGTCAAGTTTGCAAGCTACCTCAACATCACCTACATCGAAGGTGCAGGAGAAGTAACAATTTTAGCCTTAGCTATTGCAGCTGCGTGCATAGGGTTTTTGTGGTTCAATTCACATCCGGCAGAAGTCTTTATGGGCGATACAGGATCGCTGGCGCTTGGCGGTGCAATTGCGGTCATTGCGCTGCTCATCAAAAAAGAATTGCTCTTGCCAGTCTTGGCGGGCATCTTCTTTGTTGAAACGCTCTCTGTGATTATTCAGCGCACGTGGTTCAAATACACGAAAAAAAAGTATGGCGAAGGTCGGCGTGTCTTCAAAATGGCGCCGCTGCATCATCACTTTCAACTTTTGGGCTGGCCCGAAGAAAAAGTGGTCATCCGATTTTGGATTATTACGATTCTGCTTGCGCTAACAAGTTTAATTACGCTCAAACTCAGATGAAAGCAAGTCAAGTCAGAGGCAAGCATGTGGTGATTATTGGCGGCAAACGCAGCGGTCTTGCCGCAGCACGATTGCTAAAGAAGCACGGTGCAAAAGTTTTTTTTGAGCGAGCGAGCACCGTTGATGGATAGTGCCTTAGAACAAGAGTTGCAGAAACTAAAAATCAAGTATGAGTTCGAGGGACATACAGAAAAAATCTTCAATGCAGATTTTGCAGTCATCAGTCCAGGTGTGCCGTCAAACGCGCCAGTGGTGCAGCAGTTAGAGAAAGCCAAGATTAAACTTTTCAGTGAAATCGAAATGGCAAGTTGGTTTTGTGCAGCAAGAATTATTGCCATAACGGGCACAAATGGCAAAACCACGACCACATTGCTCACAAAAGCCATCTTTGAGCACGAGGGCAAAGAAAAAGGCTACAAAGCCTTTGCAGTAGGCAATATCGGGCAACCGTTTTCAGACTATGTCAGTGAAATGGACAAGAAAGACGTGGCAGTTGTTGAGACAAGTAGTTTTCAGTTAGAGTATTGTTTCACGTACAAACCAAAGGTTGCGATTCTGACAAACATCACGCCGAACCATTTGGATCGCTATGCCACGTTTGAAGAATACGCTGCGGCAAAATATCGCATCTATCAAAGACAGACTAAAACCGATGTGCTGATTGCAAACTTAGATGACGAGACGCTAGCGACACACTTTAGCAAAAAAGCAGTGCAAGAAAAACTAAGAATGCGCTTCATTCCAATTAGTCTCGAGCGCGACCTGAGCCGACGCTATGCAGAATGTGGCTATCTCAAAGATGGGCACTTGATTCTGAAGGTTGGCGGACGAAAGGAAATTCTAATGAAAGAGGAGGAAATTTTGAGCAACATCAACTTTCGCGGTCGACATAATGTCTATAACTCGCTAGCCTCAGCAGTAGCAGCGCGTGCAATGGAAGTACGCAAAGAGACCATTCGTGAGAGCATCATGAGTTTTCAAGGCGTCGAGCATCGCATTGAATTTGTCAGAGAGTTAGATGGTGTGCAGTTCATTAACGATTCGAAGGCTACAAGCGTCAATGCACTGTGGTACGCGCTCGATACCATTCAACCCTCAATTGTGCTCATTATCGGTGGACGCGATAAAGGCAACGACTACACGAAAGTCGTGCCGCTCATTGAGCAAAAAGTGCGATGCATAGTCGCTCTTGGTGAATCCAAAGAGAAAATCTACGAGACCTTCAAAGACAAGGTCAAAGTTGTGAAAGCAGAGACGATGGATGACGCCGTGAAGATTGCATACAAAGAGGCAAAGGCAGGTGATACGGTACTGCTCTCGCCAGCCTGTGCAAGTTTCGACATGTTCAGTGGCTTCGAAGAGCGCGGTGAAGTCTTCAAAAGATTGGTTTCAAGTTTGTAGTTCTGTTCTTTGATAGCCTTCAAATTGTGATGCAACTTCAGTCGAGAGCGGTCTCTTCGGAGACTGCTCTACGGCTGAGGTATGAAGGGCACACGCAATTGAAAAAGAAAGTTTTAAGAACGAAAAAGAACTCGTGTCTATCCTTGTCGACCATATACCTTCTGTCGGGTAGGGGGCAGCGCGAGACGCAAGAGCGCGCGCAAAGTGCCTTAGGGCAAATGATGCATGGCAATCTCATTCCAGAAAAGACTTTTGAGAGTCTTGCAGGCAAATTGCTCTTGCTCTTGGTCGTGATTCTGATGTGTATCGGCATACTTGCTGTCTATAGCAGCGGTGCTGGCTGGGCGGCTACAAAATTCGATAACGATGCCTACTTTCTTTGGAGACAAGCAGGATATGCCTTGCTGGGGCTACTTGTGATTTTCATCGTGGGTGGCATGGATTACAAACTGCTGAAGAAGTGGAGCAAAGCAATTTTGATAATTAGCCTCGTGTTGCTTGCAATGCTGCTAGTGCTCAAAAGTCTGGGGGTCATCCATGGCGCGGCGCGTTGGATTGGCTACGGACGATTGAAGTTTCAAGCCTCTGACTTAGCCAAATATGCACTGATCATTCATATGGCAACGATGTTAGCAGAAAAACAGCGCTACATCAAGGATTTGGAGCGGGCTTATTATCCAATGCTGACCGTCATTATTGCTATCGGATCGCTGGTAGCATTAGAGCCAAATTTTAGCACCGCGTCTGTTTTGATGGTGATTGGTTTTACCATGCTCTTCATTGGCGGGGCAAGCCTCAAGCATCTGGTGCTCACGCTTTTGCCAGTAGGTGTGCTTGCCGCCATTTTTGCAGTATCGGCAAGTTATCGTATGGAGCGCTTAATGTCGTTCATCGGTACAGGAAGTCAAAAAGCAAGTTATCAGATCGAACAAGCCTTGATTGGACTTGGTAATGGGGGCTTGACAGGACTTGGGATTGGTGCAAGCAAACAACGCGAACTCTTTTTGCCAGCATCTTACAACGATTTCATCTTTGCCATTTTTGGTGAAGAGTATGGCTTTATCGGAGCAATCGTTTTGCTGCTTGTGTTTGGTGGGATTATCGTCTGCGGCGTACTCATTGCACAAAGTGCATTAGACGATTTTGGCAAGTTCTTAGCCTATGGCATCACTTTAGCAATTGGGTTGTATGCGTTCATCAATGCCGGTGTTGCATGTCATCTTTTGCCGACGACAGGCTTGCCAATGCCATTTGTGAGTTTTGGAGGCAGTGCCATGCTCTTTAATGCCTTTGGCATAGGTGTGCTGATTAGCATTTCGCGTGAAAGAAAGCGGCTCGCATCGGCAAAGATATCAGCAAAGAAAGATGCACAAGCAAATGTAGCCAGCGCTATGCCTAAGCAAGACTAAATGAAACCGATCAAGCATGAAGAGCAATGAGAATTATCTTTGCGGGCGGTGGTACAGGTGGGCATCTTTATCCAGCGGTGGCGATTGCAGAGCAAGTGTTGAAGTTAGAACCCAGTGCTGTGATTTCGTTTGTCGGTACAGAAAGGGGCATTGAAGCAACCCAGGTGCCGAAACTCGGGTTTGCACTGCATTTGATTTCAGCAATTGGCGTGAAGCGAGGATTTTCGCCAAAGACGCTCTTTGAAAATTTGAAATTTCCGTTTCAGCTCTATAGAAGCCTGAACGAGTGCAAGCGACTGTTTTTTCAAGAAGAGCCTGATGTCGTAGTCGGCACCGGCGGTTTTGTCAGTGCACCGGTGGTCTGGCAAGCACAGTCATGGGAAATTCCAACGCTGATTCAAGAGCAAAATGCAAAGCCGGGCTTGGCGACGCGCATCTTAGCCTATCGCGCCGATGAAGTGCATCTGTCGTTCTTAGAGTCGCTCGACTACTTCGATCGCGATGAGGTTTTCGTAACAGGCAATCCGACACGCAGCTTTGAAGTGCATCCGAAAGACGAAGCCTGCGACTTCTTCGGTCTGGATAGCGACCGCAAAACGCTGCTGGTCTTCGGTGGCAGCTTAGGAGCGCGCTCACTGAACCGTGCAGTAGAAAGTTGGCTTGAGGAAGCATTACGAAAGTTTAATGTCATCTGGCAGACAGGAAAGGTAGATTTCGAGAGTATTGCCGCGCGCGTGGGCAAAAAGAAAAATCTCTGGCTCGGTGCGTTCATTGACCGAATGGATTATGCCTACTCTGCAGCAGATTTGGCACTCTGCCGTGCAGGTGCCTCAACACTGGCTGAACTGTGCAACATGGGCGTGGCGGCGGTCTTAGTGCCGTATCCCTTTGCAGCAGCAAATCATCAAGTGCACAATGCTGAAGCCATGGCAGAGAGCAGTGCTGCCGAAATGATTTTGGACAAAGACATCAGTAGCCAGCGTGCCAAAGAGAAGATTTTTGACTTGATACAAAATGATGAAAAACTTTCAGCAATGAGAGCAAAAGCAAAAAAACGCGCAAAGCCAAATGCGGCATTGAACATTGCAAAACGGGTCATTCGATTAGCAAAAGCGTATCAAACAGAGACAAGTGAAGAATAGCAAGATTAAATACAACTCATTAGGACGCACAAAGCGTGTGCATCTGGTGGGTATTGGTGGTGCTGGAATGAGTGCCATTGCCGAGGTCTTGCTCAAACGTGGCTTTGAAGTCAGCGGCTCTGACCAACAGCAAAGCGAGATTACCGAAAGGCTCAAATCCATGGGCGCCATCATCTGCATCGGGCATAACAAAAATGTAATTGAAGGTGCTGATGTTGTCGCTCACTCGTCGGCGGTCAACCCAGAGACGAATTCTGAGACAGTGGAAGCCAAGCTGCGAGGCATTCCTGTTATCAAGCGCGATGAATTACTCGGCGAATTGATGCGCCACAAGATTGGTATCTGCGTGGCTGGCACGCATGGCAAAACAACCACAACCACCATGATTGGTGTGGTTTTGCAAGAATGCGGGTTGAGTCCAACCGTGATGATTGGCGGCATTTCGGATTACTTCCAGAATCTCACGCAGATGCAAGGCAGTGCAATTGTCGGTGAGAGTGAATTTATGGTGGTCGAAGCCGATGAATTTGACCGCACGTTCTTGAAACTGACGCCAACGATTGCTGTCATCACCACGCTGGAAGCAGAACATTTGGATACTTACAAAGATCTTAACGATTTGCGAATGGCATTCGTGGAGTTTGCTAACAAAGCCCCGTTTTACGGCGCCGTGGTCTGCTGTGGCGATGAATTCAACATCATGGAAATTGCGCACCTCTTTGAGCAGAAGGTGATCACATACGGCACAGCAGAAAATTGTGATTATATCGCCTACGATATTGAATCGCATCATGCTGCGACAAAGTTCAAAGTGCGTTACCGTGGAAAGGAGTTAGGCGCAATAGGCTTACATGCAGCAGGGGTGCATAATGTCAAGAATGCGCTGGCGGCGGTGGCGGTAGCCGAAGAAATCGGCTTAGAGTTTGAGGATATTCGCCGAGCACTCTTAAAGTTTTATCCTGTGCGACGGCGTTTTCAAATCAAGTCGCTGCCGTCAAGTCCTGTCATGGTAGTAGATGATTATGCGCATCATCCAACGGAAATACGTGCAACGCTCAATGCGGCACGAGAAGGCTGGAAAGAGCGTCGCGTGATAGCCGTCTTTCAGCCGCATCTGTACTCGCGCACGAGAGATTTCGTCAGAGAGTTTGCTGATGCTCTGATGCTTGCCGATGAGGTTTTTATTACAGAGGTCTATGGCTCACGAGAAAAAAAAGAAGAGTTTCCTGATGTGTCGGGCAGTATAATTGAGCAAGAGATGCGCAGGCGCAGCTACACGAGTGTGTCTTTCATTGCCGATAAAACACTCTTGCTGGCTGGTGTGCTGAGCCGCGTGCGCAGTGGCGATATGGTAATTGTAATGGGCGCAGGCGACATCACGAAATTTGCAGATAAGCTCGCAGAGGAACTTCGACAACACATTGTTAGCCACTAATGGCGATTCGATTTCAATTGGCATCAAAAGCGCTGCCGCTCATTTTGGTGAAAGCTGAACTGGTAGGCAAAACTGCTTCTCGGCTGGTAACTGCAATCATTGATACAGGGGCAACGGGCTGTGTGATTACAGAAAGTCTGGCAAAGGAAATGGAGTTTGCGCACATTGAAGTGCCAAATGAAGAGAAAAGCGCACATGGCATTGGTGGTGCAATCTCAATTGAATTTGTGCGCGCAAATGAAATTCGCTTAGATGAAGCTGTAGCAAAACGCCTGCGTGTAGCGGTGATGGATATGTCCATGATTCACAATCAGTTCAATTTGGTCGGTATCTCGCAGAAACGAAAGGTAGAAATGATTCTTGGCTTTCCATTTTTCAGAGGGCGCAAACTGACAATTGATTATGCAACACGAACACTGAGCCTGAAATGATCAAACTGCAAGATTTAAGAGCAGCTGTGCGTGGCAAGATTGTGCTCAACGAAAATCTGGCGTCATACTCTAGTTTCAAAATTGGAGGCAACGCCGACTTCTTCGTGCGCCCGTGCGACAAAGACGATGTGGTAAGTGCAGTAGCGTTCTTTCACCAAGCAAATATGCCTTACATCATTTTAGGGCGCGGCAGCAACATTCTCATTAGTGATGAAGGTGTGCGCGGTGCAGTGATTTCATTGCGAGAAAACTTGGAGCATGTGGTCATTGAAGGCGAGCGCGTCTATGCCGAAGCTGGTGCCGATTTGCCCGCGCTGGCTATGCAAACGCTGAAGCAAGGGTTGGGCGGATTGGAAAATCTTTCAGGCATTCCGGGTAGCCTTGGCGGCGCAATTTTAATGAACGCTGGCGCCTATGGTAAAGAAATTTTTGAAGTGATTGAATGGGTAGAAGTTGTGCGCGATGGAAAAATTATGCGTCTGCATAAATCTGAGATTCGTTACACATATCGCGACACAGATTTGCAAAACGATGTGATTCTTGCAACCGAGATGCGGCTAAAAAAACTAACACCACACGAGCAAAAGGCAGCAATGCAGCGTCGCAAGGAGTGGATGGACAAACGTCGTGCTACACAGCCGCTCAACTTGCCGAATGCAGGTAGCATTTTCAAAAATCCGCCGCATGATGAAACAGGTAAGCCACGTTATGCAGGTGCACTCATTGAAGCCTGCGGTCTGAAAGGTGCAAGACACGGCAACGCACAAATTTCAGAAAAGCATGCCAACTTCATTGTCAATCTCGGCGGTGCAAAAGCCAGCGATGTGCTTGCGCTGATTCGTCTGGCACAGTGCGCCGTCAAAGACAAGTTCGGCATTGGGCTTGAACTTGAAATCAAACTTATTGGCTTTGAAGTGAAAAAAGAAGGTGTGATGCTATGAGCGAAGAAAGAGAAAAAGTTGATAACGGCTTCGTGGAGTTTGAGCGTGAGCCAAAAGTCAGTGCAAATGTGCCAACTGCGGCAGGCAACTATGCTGAGAAAGTGCAGCACGAAAAGCCGCAAGAAGAAGTGAGTGCGCCACACAAAATTGACGAAGAAGAGAATGGTAGCATTGAGCCACAACCAGCGCTAAGCCAAGAACGCCACACATTCAAAGGCGCGCAGAATGAAAAAGGGGTAAAGCAACCGAAAACCCTTGTCGTGATGGGCGTGGTCAGTGGACTGGTGGTGTTAGGTGCACTGGCAGGTGTGTGGGCGCAGCAGGTGTCGCTCAAAGAGTTTGTCATTACGGGTAATCATTTGGCGCGCACGGAAGCGATAACAGAGCGCATCAACTTTTTGCTAGGCAAAACCATGCGAGAGGTGCATTTAGCCCAAATTGAAGATACGCTCTGCACGCTGCCGCTGATAAAGAAAGTGGTAGCGACAAAAGAATTTCCAAGCACCATTCACCTAAGAATTGAGGAGCGGCAGTTTGTGGCTTTCACTGCAGTTGGGGGGCGTTTGAAAGTGGTCGGAGAAGATGGAGTCTTAGCAGATGCAGAGCCAGAGTTCTTAGGCAAAATGCGCTTGCCGTGGCTATCGGGATTTGAGAAAGTGCATCACAATCGTCAGGGCTTTTTGGCGCTGGATTCGGCAGAGGCGAAAAGTGCACTGGAGTTACTTGCAGCCTTGCGGCGGCGTGAACTCTGCCGAACACTAATAGCAGAAGTGCGCCTGACACCAAAAGAACTTGTTGCATTCTCAAACGAGGCAGACACGCGCTTTGTGTTTGGCAGTGATGGCGAGTACGAGCGCAAGCTGCGTGCCTTCGAGGCATTTTGGAGACAAGTGATTGTCAAAAAAGGTGTGCAGCAATTCGAGTACGTGGATTTGCGCTACGATCGATGTGTGTTTGCAAAATCTGTCCAGAATTTGAAACCCAATTTTGAAAACAAGCGGCAATGACGCCAAACGAGAAAAGGACGGTACAGGATGGCAAAAGAAAAAATTGTGGTCGGGCTTGACATCGGCACCACAAAGGTGTGCGCCGTAGTTGCCCAAAAAGATGAATTTGGCAAAATCAATGTGTTAGGCGTTGGGCGAGCGCATTCAGAAGGGCTGTCTCGCGCTGCCGTGGTCAATATCAACAAAACCGTTGATGCGATTCGTCAGGCTGTAAAAGAAGCTGAGCATACATCCTCGATTCGTATCAAAGGTGTCAATGTTGGCATTTCTGGTGAGCATGTGCAGTGCATTAGGTCTCATGCAGAAGTGAGTATCAACCAAAGTGGCATTGTCAATTACAGCGACGTGATGCGCTTTGTCGAAAAAGCTAAAGCAAATTTGAAACATCTGGATGTAGAGCGAGAAATCATTCATGCAATTCCGCAAGAATTTATTGTCGATGACCAAGAAGGTGTCTTAGACCCGATTGGCATTATTGGCACAACGATGAAAGGGTCGGTCTATGTGGTCTTAGGCATGAAGACCAAAGTGCGAAACATTCAGCAGTGCGTGGAAAAAGCAGGCTTAACGATTAACGGAATGACCTTTGAGCCGATTGCCTCAGGCATGGCGGTCATGAAAGATTCCGAGCGCAAGTCGGGCGTCGCAATCATTGATATTGGCGGCGGCACTACCGATGTAGCGATTTACACCAAAGGTGTGATTCGACATTCCGAGGTCATTAAGTGGGCAGCGATTGATGTCACAAATGATGTAGCGATTGGGCTCAAAACGCTGCATGAAGTTGCTGAAGACTTAAAGATTCGCCACGGCTGCGCCTATTCACGTGATCTTATCAAAGATGAAGAAATTTTGGTGCAGGGTATTGAGGGACGTGCGCCAAAGACCTTTATGCGCAGCACACTTACGAACATCATTGAGGCGCGCATGACCGAAATTTTTGAGTATGTGCGTGCAGCTCTCAAACGCTCTGGCTATTACAACTATCTCAACGCAGGCGCTATCATCACGGGTGGCGGCAGCTTAATCAATGGCAATCAAGCATTGGCGCAAGAAGTGTTAGGACTCGATGTCCGAATTGGTCAGCCCGAAGGCATCACAGGCGGCATGGTAGGAGAACTGCATTCACCGATTTATGCGACCGCTGTCGGGTTAGTCTTACGTGCTATCAAGGACCTTGAGCAGCAAGAGCAATTTACGGCATCCATGCAGCAAGCGCCACCGAAAGAGGAGACGCCGCTAAACGAGCCTGTGACTGAAGGCGAGCCTGAAAAGGAAAATCGCCTGAATCTGTTTGGAAAACTGAGAAATTGGTTCGACCAAATCTAAAATGCTTATGCTTTCAACAAGAGAATTGATAGAAATCTACATTTCAACGGTGCCCGATGCGCAACTTGCGCAAGAGCAGCAACTTGACAGTCAATAGACGGATAAAGGAGGGAAATTATGCCATTTGAGTTCGATAGGTCTCAATCACTGGTTGGGGCAAGCATCAAAATTGTTGGCATTGGCGGCTGCGGTGGTAATGCGGTCAATAATATGATTGAGCGCGGCATCACTGGCGTCGAGTTTATCACATTCAATACAGACCAGCAAGCCCTGAACAATTCTTTAGCACAGCGCTTTCAGATTGGTAAAGCGACGACCAAAGGACTTGGTGCAGGGTTCAATCCGGAAATTGGTAAGAAAGCCGCTGAAGAAGACCGAGAGCAGATTTCCGAGCTTCTGCGCGGCACCGATATGCTGTTCATTACCGCAGGAATGGGCAAAGGCACAGGCACAGGTGCAGCGCCTGTCATCGCAGGGATTGCAAAGAATTTGGGCATCCTGACCATTGGCATCGTAACAAAACCGTTTGAATACGAAGGCAGACGCACAATGGAAACCGCAGAACGCGGTATTGAAGAACTGCGCAAACAAGTCGATACGCTCATTGTCGTACAAAATGAAAAGATTCTAAGTTTTGCCAATGGCGATTTAGGCATCAAAGAAGCCTACAATCTGGCTAACGATGTGCTCTACCGTGCAGCAAAAGGCATTTCAGAAATCATTACCAAGCATGGTCATGTCAATGTCGACTTTGCGGATGTGCGCAATATTATGTCGGATGCAGGCGATGCTGTGATGGGCTCTGCAACTGCCTCAGGTGAGAATCGTGCACTCAAAGCCGCAATGGAAGCTATCTCAAGCCCATTGCTCGATGGTGTTTCTATCAAGGGCTCATCGCGTGTGCTGGTCAATCTGACAGGCGATATCAAAATCCGCGATGCGCAAGAAGCCATGAACTACATCTACGAGCAAGCTGGCAGTGATGCCACGATCATTCATGGCATTGTTGAAGATGACGCCGTGCCCGGTGAAATCAACGTCACAGTAATTGCAACCGGGTTCAACAAGAAAAAACCTTCAACCGCCGCTGAGCAACTGCGCGTCGTGCGCCGAGAAGATTTAGCGAAGTCTGTCAATCCTAATGTCGAAAGCAAACTCAGCCGAATGAATACCGAAATGTATGAAAGGCCAGAAAAGCGCGATGATACACCTACCTTCATTCGTTTGGGCATGACTTCACCTGAGCCGCTTGAAAATGCTAAGTCCAATGAGGCAGAGTCGCACCCTGAAAAGCCTAATCTGACGCCAGAGCAAGACCGCATCCGAAAAACAAACTCGGATACACCTGCTTTTCTGCGGAAAATTATGGACTAAACCTGAAAGGCGAACACCTAAAGAGCAACTCTGCTATCGCCAAGCACGATGAGCGACAGCAGGCCTGTGCGTTGTCGTAGTTTAGAAAAAATGTACCTGTGTATTCTGCCTGTGCTTAGTAAGAAGAACCCTCTGGCAGTTGGCTATGCGCGCGTGCGTTTAACCGAGCCCCACTCAAAGCCTGTCGGCTCACAAATAGCGACCTCGACCGAGCCAAGTTGCACTGTCGGATTCTGAGGTTTGAACGCTTTGGTCAAGCATTCATCAAAAGCATTGAAAAGAAAGGCACTGAGCGTCTCGCAGGTCGGTGTGGCTTGTGCATCAGAGGGCAAAATCGGATTTTCGTTGAGAAATGAATGGCGCAGCGGTGCAAGCACGGCTTCAAACGCCTGACGCACATCAGGCAAATTGACAATCATGCCGTGCTGTATCTCGCCAGAAAGACTGACGCTGACGCGCCAGAGATGCTCGTGCGGCTCTTCACGCACAGAAAGTGAATGCGAGGCACAAAACTCAAATTTCAAACACAGTTCTGTTTTCACAGGCTCTTTCCTCAAAAGTGACTGCTATCATCTTGCAAAGATGCGACAACACGCAGAGTTTCACAATTTACCAACATGACGCAGCGCACGTTTGATAAAACCATCGGCTGCCTCTAAGGCAGCTTTAGCCTCAGCATAGTTGAGTCCAGAGAGTTTCATCATCAGAGCAAGTTTCAAGTTCCCTTTAGCAGCGCGCAAGTAGTGTTCTGCCGTTGGGTAATCTTCACCTGTTGCCAGCATGAAAATACGCTTGGTGCGCTCACGCAGTTTGTTATTGGTTTGCTGCAAATCCACCATCAAATTCCCAAAGGTTTTTCCTGAAAGAATCATCGCCCCGGTCGAAATCATATTCAAAACCATTTTGTGCGACGTGCCAGCTTTCATGCGCGTCGAGCCCATGATAACTTCGGGTCCCACCAGCGTGCGAATCACCACAGTCGCTTTTTCTTTGACATCAGGATTCGAAGTAAGGAAGATAGTCTTAGCACGCAGCGAGCGCGCATAGCGCAGAGCAGCAATGACAAACGGCGTGCGCTTACTGGCACTGATGCCGCATAGCACATCGTGTTTAGAGAAATTGATGGCTTTAAGCGCCTCTATAGCAGCATCCATATCATCTTCGGCGCCTTCTACACTTCGAAATACGGCACGACGTCCGCCCGCAATAATAGCCTGCACTTGGCTGGGCTTAACGCCAAAAGTAGGCGGACACTCTGAAGCATCTAAAATGCCTAAACGTCCTGAGGTGCCAGCGCCGATGTAAATAAGCCGACCGCCATGACGAAAGGTAGTCGCAACAAGTTCAATTGCTGCAGCAATCTCAGGCAAACAGCGCTCGACAGCCAGCGGCACTTTTTTGTCTTCCTCATTGATGAGCTGTGCAATCTCCAAAGCAGAGCATTCATCAATGTGAAGTGTATTTGGATTTTGCTGCTCTGTGAGCAATTTAGAGAGTTCTTTGAAAAGACGACTGGGTGATGACATGATGGATTATTCGGCAATGACAACAACTTTTTCAGAAAATTTTTCGCCCAAAAAATCAATCGGATGTTGCGCAATGCGCTCGGGAAACGACAGATGCTCTGCACCGTAGATGAGTGCCTCGCCTATCTCCGTCTCCAAATCACCGCCTTTAAGGCAGATGAGCTTACCGCCTTTTTTGAGCAAGGGCTCAGACCACTTGCAAAGCTCGAGCATAGTGGCAACTTGACGGCTAACAATAGCATCGAACTTCACGCCTTTGAGCTCATCGCTGCGTTTCTTTTGCGCCACCACGTTCTTCAGTCCAAGTTGAACAATCATATCTTGGCAGGCTGTGATTTTTTGCCAATAGCATCAATGAGCAAAAAGAGTGTATCAGGAAAGGCAATCGCAAGTGGAATGCCGGGCAAGCCACCACCCGTGCCCAAATCCAAGACACGCTCACCTTTCTTGAATTGATGAAAAAATGTAATCGAAAGCGAATGAAGAATATGTTTAGAAAGCACACCAGATTCGTCTTTCCGACTGATAAGATTCACCTTTTTATTCCACGCCAGTAAAAGTTCAGCATATCGCCAAAGCTGCTCTTGCTGCATGTGCGAAAGAGGGAGCGTGCCAGATAGCTGCGTTACGATACGCTCAAGTTCAGCTCGGGTCAAGGGCTAGCGCAGATTTTGCCATTGAGAAATTATGCTAAGATACTTAACTTGATTTGTCAGCGCAATAAAACCAAGCAGCATGATGATAGGTCAGAATTCAGTTCCGCATACCCTATCCCAAAACGAACACATTTATGCCATCATTATGGCGGGCGGTGTGGGCTCACGGTTGTGGCCGCTTTCGCGCAAGAAGATGCCAAAACAGTTTTTAGATTTTTTCGGCGATGGCACGATGATTGCAAAAACGGTTGCGCGACTGCAGGGCATCGTGAAGACCGAAAACACTCTCATTATCACTAACAAAGCAGGCAAAACTTTAGCTAAAAAACAACTGCCACATATTCCAACGCGCAACATCATTGTCGAACCGATAGGTCGTAACACAGCGCCATGTATTGCACTGGCATCAGCTTACATTAAGAAACGCGACCCTGATGCAATTGTCTGTGTCTTGCCTGCCGACCACCTGATTTCCGATGTGAAACTCTTTCAGCAAACCTTGCGTGCGGCGGTTGAAATCGCAGCAAAGACCGATGCGCTCGTAACAATTGGCATCAAACCCGACCGACCAGAAACAGGCTATGGCTACATTCAAGCTAATCAAGAGCATACTGACCTGACTACCTCCATCAAAGTGCGCTTCGGTATTAGCGCGCATAAAGTCAAAACCTTTGCAGAAAAACCCGACCTTGAAACCGCAAAGGGCTTTCTAGCAAGCGGCGACTTTCTATGGAATAGCGGTGTCTTTGTCTGGCACATCAATAGCATTCTCAAAGAATTTGAGCGATGCTTGCCGCAGCTCTATTTGGATATGCAAGCGATTATGCAAGCCATCGGGACGCGTAAAGAACGCAAAACAATTGAAAATTTCTATAGCTGGGTACATCCAATTTCGATTGATTATGGCATCATGGAAAAAGCACAATCGGTCTATGTGCTGGAAGGAGATTTTGGCTGGTCAGATGCTGGTAGCTGGGACGAGATTTTCCGCTATCTCTCCCACGAGCATATTATAGATGACTCGATTGTGCTCAATGAAGCGCAGAATGTGCTTGCAATTCGCCCCAAAGGTAAAAGCATTGCAGTGGTCGGCATTGATGATGTGTTTGTGATTGATACCAAAGATGCACTGCTCATTTGCAAACGCGGTCGTTCGCAAGAAGTGAAAACGGTTGTTGATGCTCTGAAACGTCGCCAGCTCGAAGAGTTTATGTGAGCGCAAAAAGAAAGTTGATGCCACGCGATACCTTAGGCATAGCAATTTGCTAGTCGCGCTGTTTGATGACAACCTCCACAGGGACGCTGGTCTGACCAAGCAAGGTTTGAAGTTGCTGGCGCATCGCTGTGTCGGCTTCTCTGAGCAAACCGGAGAACAAGGCTTGTCGGCGTGCGTGTTCTTGCAAGCGACTTACTGCAGCCTCGCGCTCTTCTCGTGTGATGAAGTTCCACCAGCCACTTTCATCACGCACAATTTCATAGCGTGTCATCTCAAGTGAAAGTAACTCTGGTTCAGGCAACTCGGCAATAATTTTTGTCGGATTGGTTCTAACGGTCAGCAAAAATTTCTGCTGCAAGTTGTAACCAGCTTTAGCAACGAAGACACCACGCACCACCAGAGTTTTCGTGCTCCCTAAAAATGTGTGTGTGTAGGTGTCTTCTACAAGCAGTTGTCGCGAGAGCGTTGCCAGCTCTAAAATTGGCGAAGATTGTTGCACTACAACGGTTTCGTTGATGCGCACCTCAGGTGTAAAGTGAAATGTGCGTCTAAATCCTTCTGCAGCATTTTCTGCAAGGTCAGTTGGCGCTTTAACAAAGATAACATACACGGCAACCGCTATAGCAATTGCCGCAAAGCCAAGCGCAGCAGCTAGCAAGGTGAGTCGTGTTGAAAGGCTCATCTTCTGGATTTGAAGTTTCTGCCTAACCTACACAATTTGAAGTTAGAAAACTCAACATTATTCAGGCTAAAGTCATTGCGCTATGCGACGCTACCTTATTCTCGCACTTTCTTTTTTTGGGCTTCCTCTACCAGCACGTGCGCAGACTGTCGAGCACGACCTTGTCAATTGGTCAAGTGCAATGGTAACTGCACGAATTGGAGAAAGTCCTTGGTCTGTACAGTTTTTCGTGCAGAACCGAATGATTAAAAATCTCTCGCAATTTCAGACGGTCGTATTTTTGCTCTATGGACTCTACCGTGTTGTGCCATCGACAGCCGTCGGTGCAGGCTACATTTTTCTTACGCCGATCAACAACCGCGTGCTGGATATTTTCTCATTTCAAGTATGGCATGATTTTAAGATAGGTGAAGTCCCTGCAGTATTGCGCGTGCGTGCGGAAAGTCTTGCGTGGCACTCCCCACAAGATGTCTTTTTTGAAGTGATTCGCTCATGGCGATTTCGTCTTCGCCCTGAAGTAGCCATTCCACTAGGTGGAAATTACTCATGGCTCATCAACAATGAATGGTTCTTTACACTCGAAGCCCCTGCGTGGAATCAAAATCGGTTTCAGACAGGTCTGCGCTATCGGCAGCCGGGCATTATCGTCGATGTGCTGTATCAAAATCGCGTGATCAACCGCATAGCACCATTGCCGGTGCGTGTGGAGCACGTTATTCTATTGAATTTCTTTTATACATTCACACTTTGAAAGCATAAGCTTGCACAAGCGCAAAGAAATTGCGGCACAGGGCATGCGCGTTGCATGTTCAGTTTAGTCGACATAAGGTTTTAACGCCTCTAAAAAACGCTTGTGGTGCTCGAGTCAGTTTGCCAGCTTGATTGACAAAAGCGTGAATGGTATAGCCTTCAAAGAGTTTTTGACGTGTCTGCTGCTCAAAGCCTTGGTACGAGAGCGTAACGCGCACATTTTCGAGCTTTGAGATGTGGGTTTCGATAAGAAGTTCATCATCGTAGCGTGCTGGAGCAAGATAGTCTAAGTGGGCAGAGACAACGGGGAGCCGCACCCCGTACGCTTCCAACGCTTTGTAGGCAAAGCCACAACTGCGGAGCAACTCGTTGCGCGCGGCTTCCAGAAATTCAAAATAACGCGCGTAGTAGACAACTTGCATCTGATCAGTGTGCGCATAAATCACGCGCAATGTGTAAGTAAAAACATGGCGTGGCGAGCGCAACATTACTCCTCTCTCCATACGCCCATCTTCGCAAACTTCTCAATACGCTCATTGACAAGCTGCTCAGGCGATTTCTTCATCAGTTCCTGCAATTCTTCAATCAGGATGCGTTTTAGGGTTGCTGCAACTTGTTCAGGATTGTGATGTGCACCGCCAATGGGTTCGGGCACGATACGGTCGATAATACCGTACTCAATAAGGTCAGCTGCCGTGAGTTTGAGCGCTTCAGCCGCTTGCTCTTTGAACGACCAACTGCGCCAGAGAATGGAAGAGCAACTTTCAGGTGAGATGACCGAATACCAAGCATTCTCAAGCATCAAGACGCGGTTGCCGACACCAATGCCGATAGCACCACCTGAAGCCCCCTCGCCGATAATCACAGCAATAATAGGAGTACGCAGGCGTGCCATTTCAAAGAGATTGCGAGCAATCGCTTCTGCTTGTCCACGCTCCTCAGCTTCAATGCCCGGAAATGCACCCGGCGTATCGATAAGCGTAATGACAGGCTTCTTGAACTTTTCGGCAAGTTTCATCAGACGCAACGCTTTACGATAGCCCTCGGGATTCGCCATGCCAAAATTGCGAAAGATATTCGATTTGGTATCACGCCCTTTTTGATGACCGATAATCATCACCGTTTGCGAAAAGTGATGATCGTCATCGACCATGCGTGCCAGACCGCCAACAATTGCTTTATCATCACCGAAGGCACGGTCGCCAGAGAGTTCCATAAAGTCTTGTGTCATCATGTAAATGTAATCCAGCGTATAGGGGCGCTCGGGATGGCGAGCCAGTTGTACACGTTGCCAGCGCGTAAGGTTTTTGTAGACCGAGATGCGCAAATCTTGAACTTTAGCTTCGAGTTGCTCAATGTCGCGCGCTAATTCCTCCGTTTTGCCATTCCCATTTTGCAAAGCAAACTGGCGCATTTCGTTGAGTTTGGCCTCAAGTTCTGCAATAGGTTTTTCAAAATCCAGAATGACTTTTGCCATAAATGTCTCTCTTGCAATTTGTTAAAAATGCTTGAACTTCAGCGGGGTGAAATGATACGACAAAATCTGGCAAATTCCTTAGACTTGCCTCACAAGACGATTGGCGAGTATTGCCGAACTTCAAGAGCTTACAGGGAGAAGTAGGCGCCAAGTAGTTTGTCAAATCAAAAATTACACAGCTATGAAAAACAACCTCATCACCGCGTTCGTCCTGCTGCTTGCTATGGTTAGCATAGTGCTTGTATCAAGTTGTGCGAGCAAGAAAAATCCTGACGAGCTCAAGCCAATTCCATCAGAGTTCTATGGGGAGTGGCAGGCGCAAGATGGCTCGCGTCTGCAAATTTTTGCCAATGGTAAAGGTGCCTTCAAAATTGGCGGCAAGAGCGTCGAAGGTGGCACAGTAGAATACATGCCCAAGATGAATTCATTTGAGATTAGTTTATTGGGCATCAGCGAGACATTTCGTATTGACCAAGCGCCAAGCGGCAATGAAATGAAACTCAACGGCATGGTTTTTCGGCGCGTAGGAGGCTTTGCGCTAGAGTCGCCCAGCACAACTTCCACTCCAAGTCGGACTTCGCCTGCAAGCCTGCCATCAGATGCAGAACTCAGGGAATTGAGCTACAAATCACTCAGAAACTTCGGTAATGCTGTGGTCAACGAGGACTTCACGCTATTTCACGCGCTGATGGCGCCAGAGTTTCAGCGTGAGTTTTCACCTGAGAGGTTAAAGACGGTATTCTCTCAGTTTATAGAGAAAAAAGTCGATGTGGGGATGCTGATACAGGATGCGCCTATTGCATTCAGCGCGCCTGCACGCCTTGATGAAAATGGTGTACTCAAAACGCAAGGTGCGATAGCCTCGAAAGTTGCACCTGTTGATGTGCTCTTTTCGCTGGATTATGTGTTTCGAGATGGCGAGTGGAAACTTGTCGGTCTTGATATTAAAACACAAGAACCGCAGCGTCCGTAATGCAGCTTTAACTCAACAAAGCTAGGTGCTGATCGAAAATAGCGCTGGCTTTGGTTTGGTTTTATCTTGTGCAAGAGTGCGTTGCAAAGCCTATAGAAGGGGATTGAGCAACGAGTTTGAGTTCGGCTTGCGTGGCGCTATCTCTGCGTTCGTATGGTGAAGGCGTGGCAAAAACACAAAGAAGCACGGTCAAAAAACGCTTGATACAAGTGTGCGAGCTGTGCTTAGCTGAAGCTGGCTACAGCGGCATCAAGCGAGTCAAAAGTCTGGAAGACTTGAACGAGTTTGGTAATCACAAGCAGGCTTTTGATTCGCTCTGCGGGATTGGCAAGGCGCAAGTCGCCGCCAGCATTGCGCACGGTGGTCAATGCGGAAGTCATCATGCCCAAGCCTGACGAATTCATGTACTCGACTTTAGCAAGGTCGATAATGAGATGTTTTTTGCCAGAGGCGATAAGTTCGCGCAGGCGATTGAGCAGTTCGTTAGCGCCTGGTCCGCCCAGTACATCGCCTTCGAGGGAAATGACGACCGTCGAGCCAATCACTTTTTCTGAAAATTTCATGATGAAAAAAGCTAAGTTGTGATGCTACTGCCAGCCGTGTAAGTGGTGGAGTGCTATGACACACCAGACACCAAGCTACACGCAAAAAAGCCTAACTGGAGCTAATGTCTTACCTCTAGGCCTCCGTGAAGGTTAGCCACGGAGTTTGAGTTTGCCACCTGTGCGCAGTTGCCAATCCAGAACAAGTGGCGCAGCCACAAATACCGATGAATAGGTGCCAATCAAAATACCCATTCCAATTGCAAAAGCAAAACTGCGAATGGTAGGACCAGCAAAGATAAACAAGACAATTACCGTGAGTAGCGTAGTCGTTGAGGTAATAATCGTACGGCTGAGCGTTTCGTTAAGGCTATCGTTAAAAATTTTCTCATAAGGTTCATTGCGGCGAATTTTAATGTTCTCACGAATGCGGTCATAGACAACGACAGTATCTGTAATCGAGTAGCCCACAATTGTGAGAAATGCCGCAATGGTACTTTGGTCGACTTCAAGAGGCATGGCGTTAAAGAGTCCGCCGAGCAAGCTAAATAGGCTGGCAACCACGAGTACGTCGTGAAAAATCGCAAGTACACCAGCAGCAGCGAACTTAAACTCAAAGCGAATGCCAACGTAAATTAGAATGATGGCAAGTGCACCCAGAATGGCGCTGATAGCAGAGCCGCGCAAATCGTCAGCAATGCTAGGACCGACGGAATCAATGCGCAAAATCTCGTGTGGATTATCCTTGAAGTCACGTGTGAGGATGCGTGTCAGCGTGCTTTGCAAATCGTTGAGTTCGCCCTGAAAGTCCGTAGTTAAGATAATCTCGCGTGGCGAGCCGTATTCTTTGATTTGCCCACTGATACCTTCAGCATAAATGGTTTTGCGAATCTGACCGATGTCGACCGGATTAGTAAAGCCAACCACGACTTCTGTGCCTCCCTTGAAGTCAATGCCGAGTTGAAAGCCGCGCACGAGGATCGAGGCCAGACCAATGACCAGAAACCCCAGTGAGATGTAGTAGGCCGCTTTACGCTTGCCAATGAAGTCAAAATTTGCCTTTTCTAAGAAACGCATAGCTGTTGATGAAAGAGAATAAATTTGGATTAACCAAAACTGACAATGCTAACTTTATCGCGCTCAAGCATCCAATCAAACGAGATTTTGGTAATGACAACGGCAGTGAAAAGACTGGCGGCAATGCCAATCATCAGTGTAACCGCAAAACCTTGAATCGGTCCGATCCCAAACGCATAGAGCAGCGCAGCGGCACCAAATGTGGTAACATGTGAATCCAGAATGGCGGAGAACGCTTTATCGTAGCCGATCTCAATAGCAAGTTTAAGTAGTTTGCCTTTAGCACTTTCTTCACGCACGCGCTCAAAGATGAGCACATTGGCATCGATGGCCATACCGATTGTTAGCACCAAGCCAGCGATACCGGGCAAAGTCAGGGTAGCACTGAATCCAGCAAGGAAGGCAATCACGAAAAGCACATTGAAAAGCAACGCAAAATCGGCAATAAAGCCAGCTATGCGGTAATAGAAAATCATGAAGATTGCAACCACAAGAAAGCCGGCAAGCACGGAATAAAGTCCTGCACGGATAGAATCCTCGCCCAGCGATGCACCAACGGTACGCTCTTCGACGATGCGTACAGGCGCAGGGAGTGCACCTGCTTTCAGCACAATTTCTAAGTCACGCGCTTCTTCTGCAGAAGCTAGGCCATTGATGACCGAACTACCATTAGGAATCTTGGATTTAACCACAGGCGCAGAAAAGACAACACCATCGAGCACAATTGCAATTTGCTTATCAATATTGGCGCCTGTAACGCGCGCCCATTTGCGTGTGCCTTCATCATTCATGCGCATGTTGACTTCAGGGCGCGTACCATCAATGCTGAATGTTGCGCGCGCTTCAACGATGACACCGCCTTCAAGCTCAGGTTCGCGCTTGAGAGCGTAGAGCCGATAGACATTTTTCACCGGCATCATTCTGGAAGGCGCGAGCATCGGGCAAAAATTCCAAATCACCTGTAAAGCGCTCGCGTATATCAGGACGGTTCAGTGTCGCAAGCACTTTGGGTTTGGCGGTCTCTGTAACAAAGAGTGCACCAGAGCGTGGATCAATGATAATACCATCGTCCGTGTCGGCAACTGCAAAAAGTGGATTTTCTGCCTTCAGCTGCTCTTGCGATTTGAGTGAATCAGGTAAGGCTGCTAGCGAATCGGCTCTGGCAAGCGCCAGCGAATCGTTGGCAAGCGTTGTATCGCTCAACCGCTTTTGACGCGCAAGATATTTGTTGATGTCGCTTAGGGTCTTGATAGCAATATCTGGATCGCGCACCAGTTTGAACTCCAACTTCGCTGTGCCCTTGAGCAACTTCCGTACACGCTCTTTGTCGCTCACGCCCGGCAGTTCAACAATGATGCGCCGACCGCCTTTAACAAGAATCGTGGGTTCGGCAACACCAAACTGATCGACACGATTGCGGATAATTTCTTTTGCGCGATTTACAGCCTCTTCGGCTTCACGGTTGAGTTTCTCGACAATCTCATCGTCAGAATCGCGCAAGTCATAGAAATATCGGCTAAGGCGAATCCCCCTCTGTTTGAACTCTTTGGCAAGCAGCACCGGGACTCTCTCGTTCTCGCGTTCGGCGCGCTCGCGCACAGCTGCAACAACAGAGTCAAATACTGCATCACGGTTGCGCGCCTTAAGCTCAAGCAGATCGAGCACATCTACCTCCAAGACAACATGCATGCCGCCTTGCAAATCCAGACCGAGCTTGAGGCGCTTTTCCTGCGCCGCATCAATGCTCTTGCGATTTTCCTTCACAAATGCCAAACTGTCTTCTGGTGAAGAAAATTCGCGCAATTTTTTGCTGTAAAGATAATCTTGAACTGTGGGGTAAAGAAACCACCCCGAGAGGAGAATGAAAACAATAGTAAGCCCGATGCGAAAGCCGTTATTTTTCATTGAAGTAGTTCAAAGAACGACGCAGCGAAGCGTCCTTCAAAGTTTGAGAATTTGAAAGAATAGCGTCCCAACAAGTGATTTAATAAAAAGGTCGCAAATATAAAGAAATAGCGGCTCAAAGTCAATGCAAAAATGCAGGTCCACAAGAGACAAATTTCCCTGCTACTCAGAATTTTGTGAGATGAGGTTTGCACTTTATCTTTATGAAACTGTGGGCTCTGCCACAATCATCAACAAAGATAACAAACAACAAAACTGCCTGACCATGAAACACCTTCGTGTATTCTTGCTGCCGCTGCTGTTATTTACTTTCATGAGTGCTCAAGCTCAAGAAAATCCCTATTACTACTATAACGGACAGAAAATGTTTCTTTCACCGTTGCCCTCTGAGGTAATGGTGAAATACCGCGAGACGGTGCCAGCTAATCAAAAAGGCGCAAGTCATGCGTATGTCGCGCCGTTTAGCATCTGTGCTGATGGAGCCGAAAGAGACAGACATTTCTGCCTACAATACTGTGCGTTACACATTGCAGGTAAATGCAAGAAGTCAGCGCACGATGGAAGAAGTCATTGCAGAACTCAAGCGCAATCCCGATGTAGAATCCGTCTATCCGGCCTATCGAACGGCATCTGGCGATACGGTGTGGGTAACCAATGAAATTGTGTTCTCACCAAAGACGGCGAATAATCCACGCGCACAAGCATTGCTAGACAAACTGGGTGTCTCCGTCTTTGCCCGCTATGAGCTGGGGGATCATGAACAACTCTATGCTAAAATTTCTCCAGATGCAAATGTCTTTGATATCGCCAGTCAGTTGCAAGAAAGTCAACTGTTCAACTACGCTGAGCCAAACTTTACTTTTCGTGGCTATGTCCATCAAGATGCCCCAAAGCAGAAGTTGCCTGAAAAGCACGACCCTGCCACACTCTTGCAAGAGCGCACAAAGGATCTGAGTCCAGAGGAGCGAATTCGCTTGAAGACCGAGATGCTGCGTCAGGCTGGTATTCAGGTCCATGGGAATGGCTCTAAAGCAGCAGTGATACACGATCGAACCCGACTGCCCTTTTCCGATGAGTTGCGCAAGGAAGCAATGGAAGGCATCATGAGCACTGTGCCTGACGAGACTCAGACACCAGATGTAAATACGCCTGAATGGTCGGGTCAGAAGGGACGCAAAGCAAAAGCGTATGTTGAACCGCGTCCAGATTATGCGAACTTGATGCGTGTTAGCGATCCACTGTTTTCACAGCAATGGTGGTTACACAATACTGGACAGACTGATGGCGTAGTCGGTGCAGACATCAATGCTTTGGGTGCATACGCTGTAACATTTGGAAACTCAGGTATAGTGGTTGCGATTACAGACGCTGGTGGCTATGATCTTGATCACCCAGAATTGCAAGGAAAGATTGTAGGTTCCTATCGTACCTTTGATGAGCCTAATCCAGCTACACCAAGAAACGCGGACTCCAATCACGGCACGCCGTGTGCGGGGATTATTGGCGCACGCACCGACAATGGATTGTTGGTGGCGAGCGGTGCACCCAATGTGCGCTTGCTGCTCATTGATATTGCCTCAACCGCGCCCTCTGGTGGCTCGTTTAACTTTACGCAGCTCGATATCACACGTATGGCTACACGCATCATTACGACACCCGGAGTAGCAGCGGTTTCTAATAGCTGGGGCGGTGGAACACCAAGTGCCGCACAGGAAGCTAGCTTTAACGCTGTACGCTCACAATCTCGCAGCGGTCTGGGTGCCGTGGTGCTCTTCTCCGCAGGAAATAGTGGCGCCTCTGCTGTAGGCTATCCTGCAAGAGCAGCTAATATGATAGCGGTTGGCTCTTCTACTCATACTGACAATCGTGCCTCATATTCACAATATGGTAATGACCTAGATGTGGTAGCACCCGGTGACTATGCCTCACCTGTTATTGGAATCTTGACGATTGACCGCAGAGGTGCAGACGGCTACGATGCGGGAGATGTAACGTTCTTCGGAGGCACCTCAGCATCGTGTCCAGTGGCAGCCAGCGTCGTTGCAATGATGGCTTCGGTGCGCCCAAGCATGAGGGTAGAACAACTCGAGACACTTTTGCAATCTACAACAGATAAAGCTGGACCCTATAGCTATACGAATGTGCCCAATCGTCCTCTCGGCACATGGAACGAAGAGATGGGCTACGGCAGAGTAAATGCCCGAAAAGCGGTCTTAGCTGCCCTTGGATTTTTAATCAATATCACTGAGCCAGCTGGAGCAATAGTAAAAGGAGAGCCTACCACAATTCGCTGGTCGGTGTTTGGCAATGTCGATACACCCATCAACATTGACCTGATGCGCGGTCGCTTTGATGTACTGACGATTGCAAGCAACCTTCCTGCTTCGACACGCAGTTTTACTTTTACGCCGCCGGCTTCTTTGCCTGATGGAAACGACTATGCTATCCGCATCCGTACGGGCACAGTCTCAGAAATAAGCCGACCCTTCTCGCTAGTGCGATCTATCTCCCAATACATCCCTGAAAACGTACAGGTCGTCTCTAGTCCGTACACCGACTTGGGTAGCAATGGCAGAGTGATTAATGTTGCCAATACCGACGATGCCAACTCTGCTCCACAGAGCATCGGTTTCCCCTTCAACTTCAATGGAGAGACCTTTACGCAGTTCATCCTCAACACCAACGGGTTTATTAAACTTGGCAATAGGGCACCCTCCCGAGCAAACCTCTTTATCACAGATCCACTTGATGAGGATGGCGTTGGCGGGGCGCTAACAAGCACACACCCAGCAGACATCAACATCATCTCTGTGATGAATCATGACTTGGAGGCGGGAACACTGCCTGCTGAATATCGTGTGCATGTGACGGGCACAGCGCCAAACCGCGTCTGCATTATCCAGTTCAAAAACGTGCGAGATAAAGCAAAGTTCTCTACACTTTCAAATAATGTTCGCCCTCCACAGTACAACAACATGAACTTCCAGATTCGCTTGCACGAGAATGGCGTGATAGAATTCACCTACGGCGTCTTTAGCGCCTCTTCAAATCCTGCTGCCTATAAAGCCTTTGGCGTGGGCATCAAGGGATTAGATCCTTCAACTATCCAAACTACAATTGCTCGAAAACTTTCAGCTTCAGCGTGGAGCGCACCTTTATTCCGACGTGGCACGGGTTCACTTTCTACCTTCAATCACCGTAATAACGTGCTACCTACCCCAGGCATCACCTACCGCTTTATACCGCGGCGACCGATTACACAATTGGCAATTACAAGTATCGCTCCAGCCTCACCTATCGTGGATGTCGATTTTATTGCTACAATTGAACTGCGCGATGCCTTCGGTGTAGCACAAGCGGCGCCTGCACCAGTAACCGTCACAGTAGACCAAAACCCGGCTTCAGGTACAGGTCAGATTAGTGGCACGCGCACAGCAACCATACCGACTGGGCAACGCTCGGGCACCGTTGCAGGTCTGCGCTATAACCGCGTTGAAAATGGCGTGCGCATCCGTGCAACAGCACTGGGCTTAAGTGCAATAAGCGCGCCGTTTAATGTCGTTGCACCGCCTGTGGGTCTTGCAAATGTGGATTTTGTACCGCTTGAGTTTCCACCCAGCGGCTGGCAAATCTTTAACCCTGACAACAATATCACATGGGTGCGTAATGCTACAGGAAGTACGAATCCGGGATCAGCATTTATGAATTTCTACTCGTATAGCAGTGCAGGGCAGTTCGATGCGCTTATCAGTTCACCTTTCCGAGTCCCCTCAGGTGCTTACCTGCGCTTTGATGTGGCTTATGCAAGATACCCGGGCTATGCAGATACGCTGGAAATTCGTGTGTCAACAGATGGCGGTCAAACTTATCCGAACGTGATTTACTATAAAGGTGGAGACGACTTAGCGACTGTGCCGCCACGCACAGGAGTATTTACGCCCACAGCTGCAGAATGGCGCACGGAATGGATTAACCTGAGCGCGTTTGCCGGACGCACCGTGCGTATTGCGTTTATCGGTGTCAATGACTTTGGTAATAACCTGTTCATAGATAACATTGCTACGGCAGTGCCGCTTCCACCTACACAGTTAGCGTTTAGAGCGGTGCCGACAACTGCAATTGCAGTCAACGCGCCATTCAGTGTAAGTGTCGAACTGCGAGACAACAGCAATAATCCGACTGTCTCCAATACCCCTGTTGCCGTTACGCTCTCACGTGCAACAGGCACAGGTACCTTTGGCGGAACCCTAACAGGTACAATTCCAGCAGGTCAAACAACCGTGACGATTTCCGGTATTACCTATAACCAAGCTGGTCCCGCTTCGCTGCTGGCAAGTGCTCCAGCGCTGTCATCTGCAACAAGCCCGACACTAAACTTCATAGGTTCTGTTTCCAGTGTGTATACACACTCTATCCCTGCGCCTATAACCTATACGCCAATTACTACCACGCCGACCTCTCTCACGGGCGATGATAATTTCATCACAGTCACGCTGCCTTTCTCATTCAATTACTTAGGCGCGTCCTACACAAGCATCAATATCTGCACAAACGGATTTGCAAACTTCGGAACGCCCTCTACTGCATTTGCCAATGCTAACCTTTTCACGACCTCTTTACCATTTAATGTGCTGGCGCCATGGTGGGACGACCTGAATGTGGATGCCACGGCTGCTGTTCGTACGAACGTAAGTGGCACGGCACCCAATCGAGTGTTCACCATCCAGTTTGAAAATATGCCAGACTACTTTACTGGAGCAGTGCGACGGCTGAATTTCCAGATTCGGCTCTACGAGACCAGCAATATCATAGAGTTCGTTTACGGTCCAAACAACGCTGCAGCGGCAAGTCCAAGCTCGACTGCCTCAATTGGAATCAAAGGTCAGGTGGGCGGTACGGGCGACTTCATGGATGGCGTAACGGGGTCGACCACGGTGGGCGTAAGCAACCGCTCATCGTCCACCTTCCCAGCGAGTGGTACCATTTATCGCTTTACTTCTTCTATCATCGGAACTGTAGCCAGTGCGCGTCTGGTGCCAGTGGTGAATCATACCGCGTCCAGTACGCTGGTCTTTGATGGCACGAATCTCTCCATTCGCGCAAATGTGCTTGCAGCTGCTCCGATTATGGTAGAGTACATTCAGGCAACGCCGAATGGTGGCGCATTGCCAGCTGATATTGTAGTGCTTAGTCAGTATTACTGGCGTGTGCTCAATGGTGGCGCAACGCTGCAAAATGCAACCGTGAGTGTACCGCTAACGGCACTGCAGGGCGTGCTCAACAGCGCCTCAATTCGCTGGCTTGGACGCACCACGCCAAATGGAGACTGGCAAGACCTCGGTGGCGCTGTTGTCAATGGCAACTTTGTGAGCACAGTGCCTGTCAATGACTTCTTTGAACTGGCAATCGGTAGCCGCGATCTGGCAAATTCACTGCCTGTAGAACTGGCGTCGTTCAATGCTGTACCAGAAGCACGCGGAGTAAAGCTCGAATGGAGCACAGCTTCAGAAAAGAATAATGCAGGCTTTGAGATTGAGCGACTGCTTGGGCGCAATGGTCAAAGCGCAACAAACTGGGAAAAAGTTGGCTTCGTCAAAGGCAAAGGCACAACAACTGAAGCCCAGTCTTACAGTTTCGTCGATAGAACAGCGTCAGGCATGGTGCAATACCGCTTGAAGCAAATTGACTTTGACGGAACATTCGAGTACAGTCCTATCATTGAAGTCGACGCTGGCGTGCCACGCAACTTTGAGTTAGCGCAAAACTATCCTAACCCGTTCAACCCAAGCACAGCCATCAGCTATCAATTGCCAGTAGCAAGCAATGTAATGCTGAAAGTCTATGATATGCTCGGGCGCGAGGTCGCAACATTAGTCAATGCGCGCCAAGAAGCGGGACGCTACCAAATCATGTTCAATGCGACCAATCTTGCAAGTGGTCTCTACTTCTATCGTTTGCAAGCAGGTAATTTCGTAGAGACAAAGAAGATGATGCTTGTCAAGTAAAAGTGCTGTTTAAGTTGCAAAGGGGGCGCACAAGCCCCCTTTTTGTTTCGCCTCATTTGCAGTCCTAAGCGCATGTTTCAGGTTTTGAGAGATGCTGAAAGAGGTTTGAGATTTCCGAGAGTTTCTCTAGGTTTGCAGCAAAAGTATGTTTTCCAAGACCTTAAACTGGAACTTGAAACGAATACCGCTTTAACAAGCGTTAGTAGCACTGGTTTCATGGTTCTATTTCTCTTTGAGCAATCTCGAAAACAAGCACATCGCCGCAAAAGGCAACACCAATGAACAATCTTCACACAAAGGTATTGATACTTGCCACTGTGAGTTTCGTGGCAGCGCTGTCCTACGGATTTTTGTTCCGAGATGCAGTCAACCTTACTGATGAGAATAGCACAGCCGCCCAAGGCAAAACGGTCGCAGAAACAGCACCACCAAAAGATGAAAGCGGTTGCGTTTCTTGCCACACGCAACTTTCGGGCAAAGCGGGTATAAGTGCAGCAATTTGGGAGCGCGATACGCACCACAACGCTGGTATCAGTTGCGTCGGCTGTCATGGTGGAAATCCAAGCAGGGATATCACGATGGCAAATTTCAAAGAGGCGCATCAAGATATCAAAGATGCCAAAGGCAAAGTAATCACGCCGTTTATTGCACGTGGCGATGCTAAGACACAGATGCAGTGGTGTGGCTCATGCCATGAAAGTGCAGAGAAGATGCAAACCTACAAACTCTCCAAGCCTGTCGACAAACTTGACCTAAACATCAATGCCGTTTATGCGGCAAGCTCGCATGGTGTGGCAGCGCTCAAGGAAGGAAATGCGGCCTCAGCAAGTTGCGTCAGCTGCCATGGAGCGCACGGTGCAATGAAATCCGATGATGTGCTATCGCTGACCTATCCGAAGAATATCGCCAATATGTGCGGCACATGCCATGCCAGCGAAACATACATGGCAGCCTCACTTGAAAAGAAAGGTAAGAGTTTTGAAAACCACATTGAAGCCTACATGGAGAGCGTGCATGCCAAAGCCATGTATGTCAAAAATGACCTGACCTCACCGACATGCAATGACTGTCACGGCAAGCACGGCAATCACCCTGAAGAAGTTGCTGATGTAACACATGCGTGTAATTCTTGCCATGCTTCTATTGCCTCTGCTTATTCTGAAGGACCGCATGCGGCGGCATATTTGGCGGCGGGCAATAATGGATGTATCAGTTGTCATGGCTCACCGAATGGGCATCGCATTGCAAACTGGGGGCATGAAAAAGTCGGTATTCAAGAAGGGGCGCAGTGCCTGAATTGCCACAACGCCAATCTGCCCGAAGCACCGAGCTACAAGGTTGCACTCGATGAATTGATGGCAGAGTTTAATGCCACACGTCTCATAGCAGGCGAGCTCAAATCTGCTGTAGATTCCGTGCGCTATGCGAATTCGCGTGGACTTTACACGCGTGCAAAATACTATGCTGCGCCGCTCAAATCACTTGAAGATTCGCTCAAAATTGCGTGGAAGTTTTTCGAAATCGACCGCTTCAGTATTGCGCTCGATAGCAAACAAGATTCAATCAATGCGCGCAAACTTGTGCCTACGCTGCTGAAGTTTGTCAAAGATGAAGCCAAGTTAAGTGAGCTAAAAACGGCTGATGATTCACTGGCTTTAGCGATTGAAGTTGCCGATTACGCAAATAGCTACCGCAAGTATCAAGCGAACCTGCGCGCCATGGGAAGTGCTGCCAAACTGCATGCCTATCTGACCGATTTTGAACACACCTACAAAGAAGCACTCGAATTCTTTGAAGCACGAGAAAAAGAAGCTGTTCCCGTAAGCGAAGAACTGACTTACCTTGAAGAGCTTAAGCGTCAAGCCGATGCATCAGGGGGCAATCACCATGTGGTGCGCGCAGGACTATTTGAAGAAAAAATGGCGGAAGGCTTCGTCGTAAAGGATTCGGTCAAAGCACTGGTGCATAAGACGGAGCAACTGGTCGCCACGCGCGAGACGGTTCTGCGTGTAACACTGGTTTTGGCAGGGCTACTGATTGTGGGTCTAGGTCTCGTGGTCTCGAAGCTCAATAACGAGAATCGTGACCGTGGTCGCGCATAAGCATAGATAAGCGAAGTCCCTTTCGAATGCACACAGGCTTCGTGTGCATTCTCTTTTTGGAAAAGGCAAGTTGGATACAACCCGTGTGTTTTGTTATTTCGTACGACCACGCACATTGTTATGATGGTGAGCATGCACGAAATAGTCGGTGTGAGATGCAGGTGAGACTGATGCGTGGATGCGAGATGTAGCGCAAGCTACTGGAGAAAGGATGCAAGGTTTTTATCAAAAAAAGGTATCTTCTCAATGCACGTGTTTTGCGTGCATTTTTTTTCGGCTGGTGGAAAAGCACATTGGAGCATAAATTCAAGTCAGAAAAATAAGTGATAAGGCGTGAGACAACTCTTAACGAAAGAACATCTTAATCGAATTTTTGCGGATGCAAAGTCGCCAGCACGCCCAAATGAGAGTAAGATATGGGCTGTGAAAGTAAATTCACCAGTGCAGCGCGTCAAAATCGTTGGGCAGTTCCTTCAAGCGGCAGAACAGGCTAAACTGGTCGCGCGGGAAGTAAGCTTAGCCATACAACCCACAATCTTTCAACAAATTGATAGAGAGCTTGCAAAACCGCCACGCCACATCGACTGTATCATCATCAATGGATATGTGTCCTCTGCTAAGGATGCACCAAGCGAGGAACAAATCTGTCAGATTTTAGAGGCATTTGCGCGCACAACCCGCATAGGCTTAACCTACACGACCGTGTTCTGCTTGCCTGCGTTTCTCTTGGATCTGGCATACCGCAAAGCGCCGAATTTTTGGCGCGCAGTCAGTACGCATATCATTGATTTGAAGTTAGAATCTGAGTTGCCGAAAGAGTTAGACTATGGTTTTATACCTTTAGTTGCAGAGCCGCCCGAAGCACGCGCAAAACGCTTGCAATTGCTCGAGAATCAACTTGCTGAAATCCGCCAACGCTACAGAGCTACACCACAGGACCAAATTCCAACGATGTTGCTCTTAGCACAGGCTTATTTTGATGATCGACAGTATGAAAAGTCCTTTGAAGTCTACAATGATTTGCTTTTGCTGCTGAGCGCACCAGAAGATTTAGCTAACCGTGCCTTGGTGCTGCATCGCTTAGGCACAATTCTGCATCTGTGGGGGTATTATGAAAAAGCCTTGCAGCACTACCGTGATAGCCTTGCCTTGCGTATCAAAGCAGATGACATTGCGGCAACAGCCGAGCTGCTGCATCAAATCGGGCTACTCTATCAAGACTTGGGAGAGTTCGAAAAAGCAATTGACTACTACTCGCGCAGCATTGCACATAATCGTGAACTGAAAAATTCTGATGCGTCTGCAGGTACGCTGCTCAATCTGGGCTTGGTGTATGAAGAAATTGGCTTGCACATTAAAGCCGTAGAGCATTACCGTGAAGCCTTTGAACTTTTTCGACAGAAGAATAATTCTCGAGGAATGGGCTTGGCGCTGCTCCATGCTGGAGAAGTCTATGCTGAACGCGCACTATACAAAGAAGCCACCAAATATTACTTTGCAGCAAAAAATATCTTTGAACGATTCGACAACCCCTACCGTGAGATTGTCAAAAGACATCTAGCTGAAATTGAGCGAATAATAGGCAAAAGTGAATATGAAAAACTTGTACAGGGCTTGCGTCCAGCGTCAGGACAAAAAAACTCTGCTGCATCTCCAACAGCCTCATCGTAGCGTGATATGAAAAGTCTGCTTCGCTTAAATCCCTATCTTTGGCGCTATCGCAAAGAACTTGTGCTAGGCGTAGGGTGCGTGCTCCTCACCAATCTCTTCATGATGACTGCACCAAAATTTGTTGGACGCGCAATTGACACCATGAGTGGCGAGTTTACTACGCAAGAGGTCGTGCAGTATGTCTTGCTTGCGCTGCTATGCTCATTTTTGGCAGGCTTATTTATGTTTCTTGTGCGGCAGTTTATTATCGTTGCCTCACGTAAGATCGAGTATGACCTCAAAAATGATTTTTACGCACACCTGCAGAAACTCTCGCAACGATTTTTTCGGCAGAGCAACACCGGTGACTTGATGTCTCGTGCCACCAACGACCTTAACGCTGTGCGCAATTATCTCGGACCGGGCATTATGTACTCGCTAAACACAGTGTTTCGGCTCATCTTTGCGCTCTCGGCTATGCTCACCGTCTCGCCAATGCTCACCGTCATTGCTCTCTTGCCTGCGCCACTTTTGAGTTATCTTGTCTACAAAATCGGCAAAGCCATTCATGAGCATAGTCAAGACTTACAAGCTAAGTATGGCGAGCTGTCAACGAAAGTGCAAGAAAATCTTGCGGGCATTCGTGTCGTGAAGGCGTATGTGCGCGAAGAGAGCGATATTGCCGCCTTTGCAAAACTCAACCACGAGTATTACGAGCAAAATTTGAAGTTAGCACGCTTGCAAGCGCTGTTTTATCCAGGCATGTCTGCGCTGCTTGGACTCTCCGTGATGTTGATTCTCTGGATTGGCGGCAAGTTCATCATCGATGGCGCAATAACGCTCGGACAATTAACACAGTTTCTGATGTATATCGTCTCGCTGGCTTGGCCACTTATCTCGATTGGCTGGGTAACGAACATTTTGCAACGCGCCGCCGCCGCACAGTTGCGCCTCGATGAAGTGATGCTCACCCCGCCCGACATCACCGATGCAGCGACAACCGATTATGCGCTGACAAGCATCGAAGGTGAAATTGAATTTCGTAACGTCTCGTTTGCGTATCCCGCACAGCCCAAGCACATGGTTTTGAAAAATCTTTCCTTCAAAATTCCGAAGGGCAGTCGCTTTGCAATTGTCGGCGCAACAGGGTCGGGCAAATCCACGCTGGTCAATCTCTTGCCACGCCTTATTGAGCCCACCGAAGGCGAGATTCTAATTGATGGTAAGCCGATTCACGCCTTTCCACTGAAAGTCTTGCGGAGTGCCATAGGCTTCGTCCCACAGGATTATTTTCTTTTCTCCGACACAATTCGTAACAACATTGCTTTTGGCACACCTGAAGCCAGCTTTGACAATGTAAAATCTGCAGCTGTGGCTGCGGCAATTGATGATGATATCTCGCGCTTTCCTGATGGCTACGATACATTCATCGGCGAGCGTGGCATTACACTCTCGGGTGGACAAAAGCAACGCACGGCAATTGCACGCGCGCTCCTATGCAAGCCTAAAATTTTGATTTTAGATGACGCGCTCTCTGCAGTAGATACTCAAACTGAAGACACGATTCTTCGCCATCTGCAAAATGCAACAGCAGCAATGACGGTGATTCTCATTAGCCACCGTATCTCTACAGTCAAACAGGCTGACCAAATTATCGTGCTGGATGAGGGCGAAATCGTGGAGCACGGTACGCATGATGAACTGCTAGCAAAAGATGGACTCTACACCTCGCTGTATCGCAAACAACTCTTGGAAGAAGAACTCTCAGCGCTCGACTGATGGATGCAGTCACCACGCTTGCACTTACGCTTGTCGCTGCAAGCCTTGCAGCATTTAGCTTAAGCTCATCATGGATTAAGCGCGTGCACAGTCAAAGCAAGGCAACCCTCACTGTGCTAATGTATCACAAAATTTCTGACACAACACACGATGAACTGACGCTAAGACAGAGCGATTTTGCTGCGCAACTGCGTTGGCTTGCAGAGAATGGCTATGTAACCATTTCATTTACAGAACTTGTGCAGTATCATGCTCGCCGAGCAAACTTACCTCAAAAGCCTATTATCATTAGTTTTGATGACAGTTACCACAACAACTTTGTGTTCGCCTATCCACTGCTCAAACAGTTTGGCTTTAAGGCAACTATTTTTGTACCCGTAGCTTATGTGGGCAAAACTAATGTGTGGGATAACGGCACAGAGCCGCTCATGTCCTATGATACCATGCGTCAGATGACCGACGTGGTGGAGTTTGGGGTGCACTCGCATGCCCATAAAGACTATCGTCTGCTCACCGCAGAGGAAATTGCAACAGACATTGCGTGCGCTCACGCCGCCGTTACAGAAAGTGGGTTCCCCTACTCACCAGTCTTTGCCTATCCCTACGGCGGTGTGCCAAAAAATCCCGCACTGCGCCAGTATGTTAAAACACTGCTGCACCAACATGGATTTCTTTGTGCCGCACGCATCAAAGGTACGGCAAATCGCCTGCCGCTCAGCGATATGTATGAAATTTGTCGCATTGGAATTTCAGGATACGATACGCTCACAACCTTCGTTAGCAAAGTGAAAAACGGCAAGGCATAATCAAGCAGAACAACCGATTATGAATACTACGACGCTCAAAGGCGGATTGATTCTGCTAGCTGTGATTGGGGCACTGACCGTCTTTGTATTCACGCAGCAACTCATTGGCAAAGTCCGCGAACAGCAACGTCAAAAGGTTGAGCTCTGGGTAAAGGCAATTAAAATGCTGGTCGATACAGAGAACACCAGCGAAATTTCTTTTCTCTTCACAGAGATTATTAGCGTAATTGATTTCCCAGCGATTCTTTCTGACAGTGCTAAGACCCCGCTGACTTGGCGCAACATTAAAATCGATTCCACACTCTCGCGCGAGGCACAAATCGCCTACTTGAAAGCGCACATTGAGGAAATGGACGCCGTCTATAAACCCGTTGAAGTGCGCCTCGACCCCTCAACCGTCCAATATATTCACTACGGCGACTCCGACTTGGTCAAAGCCTTGCAAATCGCACCCGTGCTCTTAGGCGCAGGGGTTGGAGTCTTCATCTTGATTGCCTACCTGACATTCAGTTACATTCGACGCACAGAGACCTCCAACATCTGGGTCGGTATGGCAAAGGAAACAGCGCATCAGCTCGGTACACCGATTTCCTCACTCATGGGCTGGATTGAGCTGCTCAAAAGCGCAAGCGATAATCCTGAACGACAAGCTCAAATTATTTTTGAGATGCAAACCGATATCAATCGCTTGAACCGTGTGGCTTCGCGCTTTTCGAAGATTGGCTCAAAAGTGGCAGTATCGCTAGAATGTGTGGCTGAAGTAATTGAAGGCGTCTTCGACTACTACCGCATGCGGTTGCCGCAGATGGGCAAAAATATCTTGCTGGAAGTCAATGACACGACTGGCGCCCGCGTGCAAATAAACCGTGAATTGATGGAATGGGTGTTCGAAAACCTTACTAAAAATGGCATCGATGCCATTGAACGAAAGACGGGCGAAATTCGTGCAAACATCACAGTCGACCCACGCTATGTGATTATTGACCTAAGTGATACAGGCAAAGGCATCGAGCCACAGCACCGCGCAGAGGTTTTTCGACCTGGCTTTAGCACAAAGCCGCGCGGATGGGGACTTGGGCTCACACTGGCGCGACGCATCGTAGAAGATTACCATGGCGGCAAACTCTTGCTCAAAGAAAGCACCGTGGGCAAAGGCACGACCTTCCGAATTAAATTACCTCGGCATACACAGCAAAAGGAGGCATCCAAAAACAAGTCTCATTCGTACAATTAGGATTGACTGAAATTTTCTAAATTTCGCTTGCTGTCGTCATCTTGCAACCTAATTCTGCGTGCACCATGCAAGTTCTCGAGCAAATCGATACACTTTCTACATCCACCGCCCTGCGGCTCAACGATTTTGATCATGTTGAGTTCTATGTCGGCAATGCCAAACAAGCTGCACAGTTCTACCGCACTGTGTTTGGATTTAAAATCACAGCCTACTCTGGTCCTGAAACAGGCGTGCGCGAAAAAGCCTCGTATCTTGTGGAGCAAGGCAAGGTTCGCTTTGTGCTAACCTCACCACTCTCACCCGACTCTGAAATTGCAGAGCATATCAAGCAGCATGGTGATGGCGTCCGAGATATCGCCTTTGAGGTAGATGATGCTGCCGCCGTCTATGAGACCGTTGTAGCACGCGGTGCACGCAGTGTGCAAGCACCTACAACACTCTCCGATGAACATGGTACACTGATTCGTGCCGCCGTTGCAACCTTCGGCGATACTATTCACAGTTTCATTGAGCGCAAATCATACAAAGCCTTTCTACCCGGCTTTGTGGCGCGCACCGTCGAGCCGCCGCAATCAGCGGGCTTGAGAGCAATTGACCATATCGTCGGCAATGTGGACTGGAATCAGATGGAGACATGGGTCAAGTTTTATGAACGTATGTTTGATTTCCGCCAATTCCAGAGCTTTGATGACAAAGATATCTCTACCGAGTTTTCAGCGCTGCGCTCAAAGGTGATGACTAATGCCAGCGAGCGTATCAAAATGCCCATCAATGAACCAGCACAAGGAAAGAAGAAATCGCAAATTGAGGAGTATATCCAGTTTTATCGCGGACCGGGCGTGCAACATATCGCGCTGCTGACGGATGACATTTTACAGACAGTCAAAACACTGCGTGCAAACGGCGTGGAGTTTATCACCGTGCCAGATACCTACTACGATGTGCTGCTGGAGCGCGTACCAGAAGTGCGCGAACCAATTGCTGAACTGAAAACGCAGCATATTTTGGTCGATAAAGATGAACATGGCTACATGCTTCAAATCTTTACAAAGCCTGTGCAAGATCGCCCAACGCTGTTCTATGAAATTATCCAGCGTCGAGGCTCAAAGAGTTTTGGCAAAGGCAATTTCAAAGCGCTGTTCGAGGCAATTGAACGCGACCAAGCTGCACGTGGAAATTTGTAAGAACATTTACGATAAATTTCAAACACAAAACCACGGTAAAACCACAATGTCATTACTGCGTACTGCTACTCCAATTCTCTTGTTATCACTGCTCCTGATGGGGCTGAGCTTTGCCAGCAAGCCACAAGTGGCACAACTATCCAAGCCTGAAACGCTGGCAGAAACTGCTTTAGCACCAGCCTTTACGCTGGAGACCACCGATGGCAAAAAGGTTAGTCTCTCCGATTTTAAGGGTAAAGGCGTCATTATCAACTTCTGGGCGACATGGTGTCCGCCTTGCCGCGCTGAAATTCCAGATATGATTGAGCTGCAAAAAGTCTATGCCAATAAATTCTCGTTCATTGGCATTGCCGTTAGCGACAAGCCAGAAAAAGTAGCGGCATTTGTCAAAGAGAAAGGCGTTAACTATCCTGTGGTGATGGGCAACGAAAAAGTTGCCGCCGATTATGGTAAGTTCGTTGAAGGTGGACAAATTCGCGGCATCCCTACCTCGTTCGTCATTAACCGCAAAGGTGAGATTATTGATGCCTTCGTGGGTGCGCGCAATAAAGCAACCTTCGAGGATGCTATCAAAAGAGCGCTCAACTGAGCCATAGAACCTGTGAAGACGGTCAAGTTCAAAGCGTCTCATCTCTCTTGAGGCGCTTTTATTTTTCTAGCAATTTCAGCAATGCCCGTTGTAAAAAGGCTAAACTTTGCATTCAAATTCTAATCCCTACTGATGAAGCTCTGCACATTTCGTCATCCGACCATGCCAACTGAACGGGTCGGTATCGTCGCCGGTGAAGAGGTGTTCCCAACGCAGTTTGATTCTATGACCACACTGTTGGAGACATGCCAAAATGACTTTTCAATGCTCGAGCGGCGCACACCTTCCTTCAACTTAAATGAAGTCGAGCTTTTAGCGTGTGTGCCACGCCCAAAGTCTTTGCGTGATTTTTATGCATTCGAAGAGCATGTAAGAAATGCGCGTAAAAAGCGCGGACTTGATGTGCCACCAGAGTGGTACGACTTTCCAGTGTTTTATTTTTCTAATCATCATGCAATTGTTGCCCCGTATGCACCAGTCAAGAAACCACGTTCGACGAGCATGTTAGATTATGAGTTGGAACTTGCATGTGTGATTGGCAAAGACGGAATCAATATCTCACGAGAGGATGCTGAAGCACACATTGCTGGCTACTGCATCATGAATGATTGGTCAGCACGCGATGAACAAATGCGTGAAGTGAAAGTGGGCTTAGGTCCTGCAAAAGCGAAAGATTTTGCAACAACACTCGGAGCATTTCTGGTAACCAAAGATGAACTGGAAGAAAGAAAGGTGGGCAATCGGCTCGACTTAGAGATGGAGGTGCGCGTCAACGGCAAGCGATATGGAGGGGGTAATTTCAAGCAGATTCATTTCTCGTTTGCTGAAATGATTGAGCGTGCCTCACGCGATGCCATGCTCTATGCAGGCGATGTAATTGGCAGTGGCACAGTAGGCACGGGCTGCTTGTTAGAACTTGATAACACACAATTTCCCTACCTTGAGATTGGCGATGTGGTTGAAATGCACATTGAGTGCTTGGGCAGCATTCGAAATCAGATTGTGTAACAGCATGTAACTTGGTGTGGGAAGCAGTTTGTTGTAAATTCATTTTTCTTTTCAAGTAAAACGATGCACTATGTCAAAGACTATCAATGTGTTTTTCATGGCAGATATCGTCGGGCAACCCGGCGTAGATATCGTAGTCAAACTGCTCAAAGGCTATATCCAGAAATACGATGTGCATTTTACGATTTGCAATGGTGAAAATGCCTACAATGGTAAAGGCATGAGTCTTGAAATTATGCATCAATTGCGGACTGTCGGTGTAGATGTCATTTCAGGCGGTAATCACATTTGGGATAACTTCAAATTTCATGAGGTCCTCAAGCGCGACCCGCATGTGCTGCGTCCAATGAATTACCCAAAAGGCACTTGGGGCACAGGAATGGGAATCTACACACTGCCGAAAGGACTCGGAAAAATCGGTGTATTGAACTTGCAAGGTCGAACATTTATGTACACGATTGACTGTCCATTCCGCACGGCAGATTGGGCGCTGGAAAAGATGAAGGATGTCAAGTACATTATTGTGGATATGCACGCAGAAGCAACAGCTGAGAAGGTCGCTATGGGCTGGTATCTGGACGGGCGAGTCTCTGCAGTGATGGGCTCGCATTCACATGTGCCAACCGCAGATGAACGCATCTTCCCAAAAGGCACAGGCTACTGCACCGACATTGGTATGACAGGTCCATACGACTCTGTCATCGGGATGGTAACCAAATCTGCAATTGAGCGGTTCATCTACCAAACACCGCATAAGTACGAATGTGCAACAAGTGATGTCAGACTCTGTGCAATGCTCATTCAACTTGACCCTGAAACAGGTAAGTGCGTGAACCTAGAGCGTATCATTTATCCCGAGTTCGTCAAAAGTGTGGCGCCTGCAAAGCCTGCAGTACAAGCCGAACTTTCGCCCTCAAATGCATAATTCTCCGTGCTGATGCAAAAGCTTGGTGTGCGTGCGTGGCTTGGCATACTGCTTCTTTTACTTTGTACAACAACAAGAGCACAGACGTTAGATACACTTGTTGTGCTCTACACAGGTGGCGCCTATGGCTATCTTGAAGCATGTCCATGCTCTAAAGAAAATTTAGGTGGACTTGCCCGTCGAGTTAGTGTAGTCAATCAGACGCGTGCAACATTCGGTGAAAAGGTCGTGCTGGTCGATGCAGGCAATCAGTTTTCGGCATATCCAAAATCTACAGCTGAGGCAATGCTCATCACGAAACTGATGAGCCAAATGCGCTACGATGCTTGCAACCTTGCCGAAAATGACTTTACATACGGCGCACATTTTACACGCACAGCATTTGCTGAACTGCCAACGGTCTCTGCTAACCTCTGCGACACTGCTGGAACAGCATTGACTGTGCCCTATCGTGTAGTGCAAGCAGGACACTGGCGTGTAGGGATTTTAGGACTGCTAACTGAAAGTGCACTTAGCAGCGCAACGGAAACAGCACAACGACAAGTAAGGTTGATTGCACCACTTGATGCACTCTCGCATGCACTCGATGCACTTTTGCGTGAAGAGCCAGATATAATCATATTGCTGCTACGCACGCAAGATATTCACTACGAGAAATTCTTAGCAGAAAAATTCCCGCAGCTGTCCGTGATTGTCTCAAACTCCGAAGACTTGATAACCAAGACACCGACACAGTTTGGACACTGCCTTGCACTCTCAGCAGGACCCGATGGCGAATACATTGGCAGACTAATGCTAATTTTCAAGGGTCGTGAGAGAGTTGCTGCGCACAATGAACGCATTGCGCTCTCGCCAAAAATTGCAAGCGATAAAAGTGCGCAAGAAATGATTCAAGCCTTCAAACATGCACAAAAAAGAAAACCTAAGCCATGACCTCGAACACGACAGACCGTGATTTTCTCTCAGCGGTTAAGTTTGATAAAGATGGGCTCGTCCCTGTCATTGCGCAAGATGCCGTAACAGGTAAAGTGTTGATGCTGGCTTACATGAATCGTGAAAGCCTGCAAATTACACTGGCAGAAAAAAAGGCGTGTTACTGGAGCCGAAGTCGCAAAGAGCTTTGGCGCAAAGGCGCAACATCAGGGCATACACAAGAAGTAAAGGAAATTCTACTTGATTGCGATGGCGATGCGATTGTGCTAAAAATCACGCAGAAGGGTGGCGCATGCCATACAGGCTATGAATCATGCTTTTATCGCCGTGTTACAGAAGATGGCAAAATGGAAATTTGCGATCGCCTCGTCTTTGATGCAGAAACAACCTACGGCAAAATTAAGACCTAACTGCCAGGCTGCAGCAAATTTTTCGACAACTCAAGCAGAACTTGATACGATGTCGACGGCAATGACAAAAGCCAAAGCAATGGTGCAAGCAAAGACGCACACGCAGATTGAGTCAATGTTTGATGAGATTGCGCCCGTATATGATTTTCTCAATCGAGTATTGAGTTTAGGATTAGACCAGCACTGGCGACGAGCAGCCGTTAGGATGGCTTACAGTATACTGAACCCAACACGCACGCTCAGCGCACTTGATGTGGCAACAGGCACAGGTGATTTTGCACAAATCCTAACGACATTGCCAAATGCAAGGGTAATCGGTATTGATCTTTCTGAAGTGATGCTGCGTTATGCACGTCAGAAGGTGCCGAATGCACACTTTGAGCGAGCAGCTGCAGAAGACTTACCTTTTGCAAAATCGTCGTTTGACCTTGTTACTGTAGGCTTCGGGGCACGAAATTTTCAAGATGTAGAAAAAGGCTTGTTGGAAATTCACCGCGTTTTGAAACCAGAAGGCATTGCAGTATTTCTTGAGCCCATGATTCCGCAACGCACATGGATTAGGAAGCCTTACCTTGCATACTTCAAACATATTCTGCCAAAGATTGCTTGCTTTTTCGGAGCACCAGAAGTAGCCTATCGATATTTACCACTCTCCGTTGAGAGTTTCCCACAAGGTGAAGCCTTCTTGGAAAAATTAGGTCGGGCACGCTTCCAATCTGCCTCACAGCATAGGCTCTCACTTCAGACAGCGATTCTCTATATTGCACGAAAATAATCGGCACTTGCTATGGCGTTTTCGAAAATGTTGTTCATTAAGAGTGAAGCAGGAAAGTTAGAAGCCATATTGAATCCGCTTGATGCGCCAAAGTTTTTGGCAGTAGTTTGTCATCCTCACCCACTCTATCAGGGCACCATGCACAATAAAGTCGTGGTAACGGCAGCACGAACTTTGCATGAGCTAGGCGGCGCTGTGCTCCGCTTTAATTTTCGCGGCGTGATGGCAAGTGAAGGAAAGTACTCAGAAGGAATTGGTGAGCAACGCGATGTCAAAGCGGCTGTGGATTTTCTACAAACGTGGTATGCTGCACAGCATGTGCCAATTGTAATTGCAGGGTTTTCTTTTGGTGCATGGGTTGGGCTTAGTTATGGCGCCAGTGATGCACGAGTCACCCACCTTATCAGTATAGGCTTGCCAACGCGCTTGTTTGAGACGATGACGTTTGCAACCAGCACAAAACCTAAACTCTTTATTCATGGTGCAGCCGATAGCATTGCTACATTTACACACTTCCAACAGCAATACGCCGCCATAAGCGAACCAAAAGCCTTGCGCGTCATTGATGAGGCTGATCACTTTTTTACAGGCAAACTCAATTTGCTTGAAGACGCAATTCAAGAATGGATAGCCATGCAAATGCAGTTTGGCTTAGTCAAATAAGGTGAAGATTTGAAAATAAAATCTCACTACACTTGTCTTAAAGGTGCAGCATTGCGTGCAAGAAAATCTCATAAAATCTTCTTGCATAATTATGCAAACTCTCGTATAATTATGCAATTTGTCTTGAGAGCTAAGCTCAAACAAAAAACTCTAAAGTAGCATCACACTATTGAGCAACGCCGTCAGTATTTCTATCGTTGGAGCATCGGGGTATTCTGGTGCACAACTTGTTGAGATTTTTCAGCGCCACTCAGGCGTGCGCATTGATAGGCTCTTTGCAAACGCATCAGCTGGAAAAAGTTTTGCTGAACTCTACCCACGCTTTCGCCAGCAAGTAGAAAACACACTTGAAACTTACTCCATAGATGCCGCATGTCAGAGCCAGTGCGTATTTCTTGCTCTCCCATCAGGTGAAGCCATGCACCTTGTGCCCGAGTTGCTTTCAAGGGGCAAAAAGGTTATTGATCTTGGAGGTGATTTTCGCCTGAAAAATTCTGCGCAGTACGAACGCTTCTACAAACACACACATCATGCGCCTAATCTGCTCTCAACAGCTGTCTATGGACTAACGGAACTGAACCGTACAGCAATCAAAAGTGCAACACTGCTGGCTAATCCGGGCTGCTATCCGACCAGCATCATTTTGCCGCTTGTTCCCTTGCTGAAAGCAGGACTCATTGAGCCAGAGCGCATTACGATAACCTCAATGTCAGGCGTTTCAGGGGCAGGACGCAGTGCATCGCTGGACTTGCATTTCTGCGAAGTCAATGAAAGTGTCAAAGCCTACAAAGTGGGCGAGCATCAACACTTGCCTGAAATCGAGCAAGCCTTGGCAGAGTTTAGCGGAGTGAGTGTTTCAGTTTCATTTGTGCCACATTTGATTCCAATCACACGAGGTATTTACACTACAATTCATGCAATGCTAGCTGCAAAGACAAGTGAAGAAGAAATCGAACAAATCTACGCTCAGCACTACGCAAACGAACCTTTTGTGCGCATAAGCAAATCACTGATGCCACAAATCAAAGGTGTGGCGCATACCAACTTTATCGACATTGGCTTCAAGATTCGAAAGGAAACAAATCAGCTGATTGTGCTCTCCGCAATTGACAACTTACTAAAAGGTGCGGCAGGTCAAGCCGTGCAAAATTTTAACCTGATGTTTGGCTTTGATGAAACGGAGGGACTGCAATGAACCACACTTTTCAAGATATGGCAGGCGGAATCTGTGCACCGAAAGGCTTCAAAGCAGCTGGCGTTGAAGCGCGTATTCGCAAGCCAAAGAAAGATATTGCGCTCATTGTTTCTGATATCCCCGCCGCAGTAGCAGCGGTCTTTACGACAAATAAAGCGGCAGCCGCACCGATTGCAGTGTGCAAAGCGCAACTTCAAAAAAGCAGAACGTGCTCAGCTATCGTTGTCAATAGTGGCAATGCCAATGCCTGCACAGGTGAGCGCGGTCTTGCCGACGCGTGGCAAATGGTGCATGAGACCGCTTCAGCATTGAGCCTGCCTGCAGAATCCGTCTTAGTGGCATCAACTGGTGTGATTGGGCAGCATCTGCCGATGGAGCATGTCGCAGAAGGAATTCGCTGTGCCACAGCTCAACTGGCGCAAAGTGCGCAGGCAAGTCGTGATGCAGCGGAAGCTATTATGACAACCGACACTTTCCCAAAAGAACTGGCTGTGCAAGTGATGCTGGGTGAAAAAAAGATTCACATTGGTGCAATTGCCAAAGGCTCTGGAATGATTGCACCGCAGATGGCAACCATGCTTGCTTTCATCACCACAGACGCTGCGATTTCACCTGAGCTTTTGCAACGCGCACTCTCTGAAGCCAATGCACACTCTTTTAACCGCATTAGCGTCGATGGTGATTGCAGTACAAATGATGCCGTATTCCTCTTAGCAAACGCGCTGGCAGAAAATCCGCGCATTGAGCAAGCCGATTCAAATGACTACCGCACGTTTGCAGATGCCCTTCAAGTCGTGATGACGCGCCTTGCCAAAATGATTGTAAAAGACGGTGAAGGTGCAACAAAACTCATTGAGATTCATATAAGCGGAGCTCGCAGCGAAAGCGAAGCCGAACAAGCTGCGCGCAGTATTGCCAATTCGCTGCTGGTTAAAACCGCATTGCACGGCGCTGACGCAAACTGGGGACGAATCATGGCAGCCATTGGTTACTCAGGCATTGCATTCGAACCTGAAAGGGTAGAAATCTCGTTTGGCGATGTCGCTGTCCTCAAACCTAATTTCCAACTTGAGCTTGATGAAGCAAAGGCAAAAGCTGTGCTAAGCAAACCCGAAGTTGTGCTGCATGTGCATCTTCATCAAGGTGAAAGTGAAGTGAGATTTTGGACCTGTGATCTTTCTGCAAAGTATGTAGAAATCAATGGGAGCTATCGCTCGTAGTATCGCAGAAAGCAAGTTGCATAATTATGCATTGGCATACTTCATCAGTTCATCAATCTTTATCGCATTAGAGAAATGACAGACACGCCTGCATCAAGGTATATTGTCAGCACCGACAAGGCGCTGCTCGATGTAGACACCATTCACGGCTTTCTGACAAATTGCCACTGGGCAAGAGGAATTTCACGCCAGTTGGTTGTGCGCTCTATTGAGCATTCGCTCTGCTTCGGTGTTTATGAAATCTTGCCGAGCGGTGCACGAAAGCAAGCAGGCTTTGCACGCGTCATTTCTGACTATACAACTTTTGCGTATCTCTCCGATGTCTTCATTCTCGAAGAGTATCGTGGTCAGGATTTGGCTATAGTACTGTTGGAAAAAATTATGAATCACCCCGATTTGCAAGGGCTGCGGCGGTGGCTGCTGGTTACAACCTATGCGCACGGGCTATATGAAAAGTTTGGCTTCTCTGCACCTGCTCACCCTGAAAAGTTCATGGAGATTTTCATCCCAAACCTCTACGAAAAAGAAGCAACGCTCACGGCACTGATTAAGGGAGAAAAAGTAGAGCAGCTAAAATGAAGATGTTTAGACTTTGGGCAACGCAAGGCACAGTGAGAAATTCAAACCCAGTGTTGCCGCACCTGCATTGACATGCACAGCAAATAAAGTAACCCAAATTTTTCAAGCGATGCGAGACAATAAAACCAAAGAAGAAATCTTGATTGAAGCACTGCCTTACATTACAAGCTACGAAAACAAGACTTTTGTCATCAAATACGGTGGTGCTGTGATGAACAATGATGCACTCAAGCAGACCTTTGCGCAAGATGTAACGCTGCTCAAAAAAATTGGCATCAACATCATTGTGGTGCATGGCGGAGGTAAGGACATTACTGAGATGGCACAGAAGCTGGGCGTTGAATCACGCTTTGTGAATGGAGTGCGCTACACCGATGAAAAAATGATTGATGTAGTGATAATGGTGCTGGCAGGTGCACTCAACAAAGAAATTGCTGGTCTCATCACAAAGCATGGCGGAAATGCCGTTGGTCTTTGCGGTGTCGATAATGCACTCTTGCGCGCTAAAAAATTGCAGGGCGAAATAGACTTAGGTCTTGTGGGTGATATCGTGCAAGTCAATACAGCGTTTCTCAAACTTCTGATGCAAAATGAAATGATCCCTGTTGTAGCACCAATTGGCTTAGGCGAACAGGGCGAGCTTTACAACATCAATGCCGATGTTGCAGCAACGGAAATTGCTGTGGCGCTCAAGGCTGAAAAACTCGTCTATCTTTCCGATACAGATGGCGTGATTGTCGATGGGGCACTTGTGCCAACGCTTGCTAAAAGTGAAGCGCAAGAATGGATTGAGCAGGGCAAAATTTATGGCGGAATGATACCGAAGGTTAACTCGGCGTTTGAAGCTATTGAGGGCGGTGTCAATAAAGTGCACTTTATCAATGGTGGAGTGAAGCATGCGCTGTTGCTTGAAATCTTCACTAACGAAGGTATTGGCACAGAAATCATCAATGAAGACGCACCTACGACTGCAGCCTCGCAGCGCCGTCGTGTGCAACGCATTTTGGAGGGAGCAGCAAAATGAAAAGCGATTTTCTTTCTTTGCAAGATATTGAAAGTCGAGACGAGCTTGCTGAGCTGTTCAAACTTTGCGATACACTCAAAGCCAATCCAGACATCAAGTCGCTTGCAGGCAAAACAGTTGCACTCTTGTTTCAGAAGCCTTCACTGCGTACGCGTGTCTCGTTTGAAGTGGGCGTAGTGCAACTCGGTGGCTACCCGATTTACTTAGGTCAAGAGTCAGTCGGCTTATGTCAGCGTGAAAGTGTCGCTGATGTCGCACGTGTGCTTTCGCGTTACAACGACTTGATTATTGCGCGACTCTTTGAGCATAGCATTCTCTTGGAACTGGCTGAATATGCAAGCGTGCCTGTCATCAATGCCCTGACCAATCACTCACATCCGTGTCAAGTCTTTGCAGACCTTTACACGATGCGCCAACACGGCAAGCTCTTTGAAGGCGTCAAGGTAGTGTTTGTCGGCGATGGAAACAATGTCGTCAATTCATGGCTCGAGATGTCGATGCTCTATCCGATGCACTTTGTGCTGGCAGCGCCGGCAGCATACAATCCACACATTGCCACGCTCAAAGCGGCAATGAAGGCAGCTGTAAGCAAAATTGAAGTGTTAGAAGATCCTGAAAGCGCTGTGCAAAATGCCGATGTAATTTACACCGATGTGTGGACAAGTATGGGTCAAGAAGCTGAAGCAGAGGAACGACGCAAAGCGTTTCGTCCGTATCAAGTCAATCTAAAACTGCTCTCACTTGCAAAACCTGACGCTATTGTGATGCACTGCTTGCCAGCTAATCGTGGTGAGGAAATCACCGATGAAGTGCTGGATGGCAAGCAATCAGTGGTCTTTGACCAAGCCGAAAACCGCTTGCATGCGCAGAAAGCCATTCTCGTCAAACTGTTGCAAAAAAGTGCGCCGAAATCTTCCCCACAGAAATCATCTGGCAAACGCAAGAGACTTGCGCCAATCGAGTAAATTATGCCATCTGTGCACATCACGAAATTGAAATGCGTCTAAAACTATGGGGTAATGGATAAAGCGCAGCGGCAACTTTTGATTAAGCAGATTATCACAGAAAAAGAAATTTCTAATCAAGAAGAACTTGCAAAGGAACTTGCACGTCGTGGCTTTGAAGTCAATCAAGCCACACTCTCGCGAGATTTGAAAGAACTGGGCATTGCCAAAGTCTCCACACCTGAAGGGGTGTGGTATCAACTTCAGCCTGAAAATGAAGCGCATCGTTTGCGCGCACTTATCAGTTATGAAATTGAGTCGATTCACGCAAACGAGAGTTTGATTGTCATTAAAACTTTGCGCGGACGTGCCTCAGGCGTTGCCGAAATCTTGGACCGCTTGGACATCCCCGATATTCTCGGCACGATTGCTGGAGACGACACGATTTTCATTGCGCCAATTTCAACAAAGAAAATTTCTGCAATTGTGCGGCGCCTCAAGGAAGCAATTTTTCAAGCAGAATAAATCAAAGATAACACTAACACAAAACACGCAAAGCATGTCAAAAGAAAAAATTGTCGTGGCTTACTCTGGTGGATTAGATACATCAGTGATTGCAAAGTGGCTTCAAGAAAAGTATAACGCTGATGTGATTACGCTGTCGGTCAACTTGGGTCAGCAGAAAGAGCTTGTCGGCATTGAGGAAAAAGCCTACAAGACAGGTGCAAAGAAAGCGATTGTGCTGGATTTGCAAGAAGAGTTTGCGACGGACTTCATTTTCCCAGCACTGAAAGCAGGTGCACTCTACGAATGGACCTATCCCATGGCAACCTCGCTTGGCAGACCGCTTATTGCCAAAGCACTTGTGGAAGTAGCAAAAGCAGAGGGCTGCACGGCTGTAGCGCACGGTTGCACAGGTAAAGGCAACGATCAAGTGCGCTTTGAGGCTGCAATTGCAGCGCTTGCCCCAGAACTCAAGGTGTATGCGCCACTGCGTGAGTGGGAATTCCGCTCACGCGAAGAAGAAATCGAGTATTGTCAGCGGCATGGCATTCCTGTTAAAGCCACGAAAGAAAGCCCCTACTCAATTGATGAAAATATGTGGGGCACGTCGATTGAATGCGGGGCGCTCGAAGACCCACGCGTGCCGCCACCAGCAGATGCGTATCAGCGCACTGTCTCGCCAGAAGAAGCACCCGATGTGCCAACAGCAGTTGAGATTGAATTTGAGCGCGGTGTGCCCGTTGCACTTGGTGGCAAAAAGATGAACCCCGTCGAGCTGATTATGACGCTAAACGAAATTGGCGGCAAAAATGCTGTCGGTCGCTTGGATTTGGTAGAGAACCGATTGGTCGGCATCAAATCGCGTGAGCTCTACGAAGCGCCTGCTGCTACAATCTTACACTTTGCGCATCGCGAACTTGAACGACTCACGCTCGATAAAGACACCATGCACTACAAAGCGAAACTTGCACATGACTACGCTGATTTGATTTACAACGGACTTTGGTATTCACCGCTGCGCTTTGCACTGGATGCTTTCGTGGAAGAGACACAAAAGGTGGTGAACGGCACAGTCAAACTCAAACTCTACAAAGGCAACGTAGAACTGCTGGGACGCTGGTCGCCAAATTCGCTCTACGACACGAGCCTTGCAACTTACACCGAAGAAGATACTTTTGACCACAAAGCCAGCATTGGCTTTATCAAGATTTACAGTTTGCCGCTCAAAACATACTACCGCATCAACGGTAATCCTATCTCGCAAGAAGTCATTGCAAAGTAAGCGGTGTGCGTAGACAAGAGCAGAATCAAAGAGAGAAGTCTGTCAGAAAGCAAGGATGCTTGTTATACCCATACTGTTCCAGTAAAGACAACATCTGCTGAGCCGATGAGATAAACATTTTGGAGTGCGTCATCGAGTTCAACCTCAATGGTTTCACCGCTTTGCACGGTGAGCAAGATGTGGTGCGTGTGCACTTTACCAAGTTTGTAGCTCACGACCGCTGCAGCAACACAGCCAGTGCCGCACGCTAGCGTTTCATCTTCTACGCCGCGCTCGAAGGTGCGAATGCGCAAGCGGTTTTCTGAGAGCAGCTCAACGAAATTGACATTCGTGCCCGCAGGAAAATGCTCACGATTGTGCCGAATTCTTCGACCTAGTTCGAGCACATTAAGCGATGCCACATCATTGGCATAAACCACAGCGTGCGGTGAGCCTGTGTCGATAAAAAAACTTTTGACGCCTTCTACTTCAAAAGCATCGCGAAAGGCTTTAGGCGGTTGCATTTTGAGTTTGACGCGCCCTGAATCCAAAATTTCAGAGAAGTAGGTTTCACCGTTTGCTTCAAAAGAAAAGTGTGTTTTTTCTATACCAGAAAGGTAAGCAAAACGCGTGATGCACCGACCGCCGTTGCCGCACATTGAGCTCGGTTTGCCATCGGCATTGAAATAGCGCATAGCAAAATCGTGCTGCGCGGAGTGTTCCATCAGCATCAGCCCGTCAGCGCCAATACCAGTGCGGCGGGCGCATAAGCGACGAATGTCAGATTCTGAGAGTGCGATGGCGCCGCTGCGGTTGTCAATGACAATAAAGTCGTTACCAGCGCCTGACATTTTGGTGAAGTCTATTTTCATATCTCTTGTGTAGATGCGGTGCGCCTTTGCTTCCTGTGCGGTAAGCACGTTTGGATTTGTGCGCAAGCACTACCGAAATTTTTAGGCGTAAAAAGCGTTTTCAAATTTACTTCAGTCGCTATGCCTATTCAAACATACAGATTGCATACAATGCGTCCGATGAAAGTCAGCTGGCTCTTTACACTCTTGGTCTTGCTTGCAGAGTCGCTCTCAGCGCAGCAGAGCGATGTGCAACTTGCTGAAGCACTCTATCAAGCAGGCAATTACGACAAAGCCGCTGAACTTTACGAAAAACTTTATCAGCGCGATCCAAATTCGCTATTCTACATAGAGCGACTGCGTGAGTGTTGGAGCGAACTGCGTCTATACGACAAGCTCATTCCTTTTCTGCAAAAGGAAGTGGCGCGTCAGAGAGCAGCGCAAAGTGCAATTCCGCTCAAAGTGCATCTTGCACAATGCTACATCGACAAACAAGATAATGCCAAAGCCAGCGAAACCCTGCGCTCAATTTCGGATTTGCTCACCACACAAAGTGACTACACACTGGCGGTTCAAGAACTGCGTCTTGCCAGATTCTTTGAGCCGATGCTAAACCTTGTGCACGAGGCACGCAGCAAGTTCGGCAGAGAATCACTGTTTGCAGAAGAAGCCGCAGACGCCTATGTCTTTCTTGGCAATTATCGCGCAGCAACTGAAGAATATCTCAAACTCTTGCATGAAGATTTCCCAAACTATGGCAAAGTGCAGGCGCAAGTGATGAGTTATGCGTCTAAGTCTAGCCCAGCGGCACTGAATGAAACACTTGAAGTTTTGGAAAAAGCGCGCAGCAAGTTTCCTGCAGCATCACTGGCGCGACAATTGCTATCACAACTGTTGATGCAACTCTACATTGAAGCAGAGAATTATGACGGTGCTCTGAGCGAAGCGATGTACCGAGATGGCGTAACACGCATGCGTGGCGCGCAGCTCTATAGTTTTGCCAATCAAATGTTGCAAAAGCGACAGTTTGCCACAGCGCGCAAGGCGTTTCAAACTATTATCGCTGATAATGCGGATGCAACCTTTGTACAGCGCGCTAAAATTGGATTAGTGTCCGTCTTAGAAAAAGAAGCCGAGATGCTTAGTGGTGCAGCGCGGCGCGCTAAACTCGAAGAAGCGCTGGCTGCGTATCGCGAATATGAACAGGCTTATCCCTCCGCACAAAATTTGCCCGATGTGTATCTGTCTTGGGCGAATTTGGAATACGCTGCACTCGAGAACCTGAACGCCGCAGCACAGGTTGCCAAAAAACTCTTATTGCGTTTTTATGAAACACAGCCAGCACGGTCAGCAGAAGTTTTGCTTGCCAAAATTCAATTGGCACAAGGTGAGTTCACAGGGCTTGAAGCTGCGTTGCAGAAATCGGCTTTACATCCAAACGCCGCAAGTGAAGTGCGTGCCGAAGCCACATACCTTTTAGCCTTTGTGCAGTTTCTCGAAGGCAAATACAGCGCAGCACTTCAGACGCTCGAGAAAATTGATACACGCTATGATGCTGCAAACGATGGACTCGAGCTACGTCTGCTCCTGAACGAAGCACTTGCTGACACTGCAAGAAATCCACAAGCCATTGATGCCCTCAAAGATTACGCTGCGGCTAAACGGGCACTAGCTCAAAAAAAATATGATGAAGCAGCTTCTCGATTTGGAGATTGGCTAAGCAAATATGCCTCATCTCCTCTGGCTGATAATGCGCTCTATGAACGCGCAATGATTTTGCGCTTAACGGCGCCACAAGCCGCTGCCGAAAGCTATGAAAGACTTTTGCAACTCTATCCCAAAAGTTTTTTATGCTGATAAAGCGCTCTTTAGTTTAGGCGAACTCTATGAAAATGAACGCAAAGAGCCAGCAAAAGCCATTGAGTGCTACGAGCGGCTCTTGCGCGACTATCCACGCAGTTTTCACTTGCGTCAAGCACGAGAACGACTAAGAAAACTTAAATCCAGCAGTTAGGCTATGCTGTATGATTTTATTGTCATTGGGTCTGGCTTTGGTGGTTTGAGTGCCGCCAGTCTTTTAGCCAAGCATGGGTTTCGTACGCTTATCTTAGAAGCGGCAGCTGTGCCCGGCGGATGCGCCTCATCTTACCTTATCAAACGCAATGGTAAGAAGTTTCTCTTCGAAGCAGGCGCTACAACCATCGTTGGGCTCGATGCGCATCAACCACTTAAAAATTTAGCTGACGCGCTCGGCATTTCATTTCCTGTGGTGGAAATCAATCCTTCCATGACCGTCCATATCAGCGGTAAGCATGTTGTGCGCTACAAGGATAAACTCAAATGGGCAGAAGAATGCTACCAAAAATTCTTTGCAGAGACCTCTTGCAGTTTTGAGCAGGTAAGAGACTTCTGGCAACTTATCTTTGAGCTTAACGATTTTGTCTGGCTTGTCTCAGAACGCAATCGTGCATTTCCACCAACCTCGCTGCGCGACATCTGGGAACTTTACAAATGCAACCCAATCAGCGATTTTCCCAAACTGCGCTATCTCTTTCAATCCACGCTCGAGACCATCAAGTCCTTTGGCTTAGATGTGAGCCAAGATTTCATCCGCTTCTGCAATGAGCAATTGATGATTACAGCACAGACTACTGCTGAACAAGTTGCCTTACTCTATGCTGCGCCCTGCCTCTCTTACACGAACAGCTCAAACTACTACGCTTACGGCGGTATGCTTGCACTTGCTGAAACACTGGTGCGAAAATATCAAGAACTAGGCGGCGAGATTCGTTATCGTGAGCGCGTCATTGCACTCGAGCAAGATCGCTACGGGCAATATCGCCTCTACACCGAAAGAGGCGAACGCTACACAGCAAGGCAAGTGGTAAGTAACGCCACGCTGTGGGATATGGCAGAAATTGCACAGGGCAAACTCAAACCTTTTTTTGAGAGGCGCGCAAAGCAATTTTCGTTTGCTTGGGGCGCCGTTACAATGAGTCTTGCAATAGAGAATACTTTACCTGACAATCTCACGCTGCATCATCAAATAATTCTGGATGAAAAAATTCCGCACTGCAAGTCAGATTCATTTTTCATCTCTCTCTCTATGCCTGATGACTACGCACGCCAGCCTGACGGTACACGCGTACTGGCGATTTCCACGCATACAGAGCCACATGTATGGCTTACGCCCGATGGCTATGCTGAAAAGAAAGCAGATGTAGAAAACTTTATCTTGAAACAACTCGAGCAACATTTGCCCGGTTTTTCCACGCAGAAAATTTTGTTCAAGACGCTCTCTACGCCAAAGTCGTGGCAGGAATGGGTCTATCGCAAGCACGGACGTGTAGGCGGCATTCCTAACACGCTAGATCGCTCCGTCTTCGACTTGCAAGGCGCAACGACACCGTTCAAAGGACTGTATCTTGCTGGTGACACGGTCTATCCCGGACAAGGCACTGCAGGCGTATGTCTGTCAGGTCAAAATGCCGTTTATCGTGTGTTGCAAGAACAGTCCCTTTTGCCAGACCGCTTAGGCTCTCAACCCCAAGCCAGAGAGCGGTTGAGCAAAGCTGAAGCGCAGTAATCGAGACATGCACAAAAGGTCTTAGTAACGCCAACTCTTGAGGTCTGCACCTTTAGGCGCCGTTTTTTCAATGCGCTCTAAAATCTTCGGCACATACATGGTATTGTAGCGCAGACGAGTGATGTAGTTAGGCAATGTAGGATCACCATTCCAGCAGTGCTCAAAGCGGTCGCCATATTTGACTTCAGCGTCAGCTTTAGGATTATCAAGGCTTTTGAGGGTTTCTTCCATCAGATAGACGGCATTGTTAAGGTAGTAGTTATCCATATCCCCACAGTAGATATGAATCTTGCCTTTAAGTTTTTCACCAATCTTTGGCCAATCGCGCTTGATGATATGCTGCAGGTCGTAATTTTCACGCCAGTAGGCTGCAACAGAGTGATCAATCTCACCCGTGAGTTTATTCCAAATGCGTTTGGGGTAACCATCTGCGCCAACAGGTGAATACACCGCTTCCCAAATGTCCCATTGATCGCCAGAGCGAGACTTTGTGCCTAAGACCAACTCTTTGATGTTCATATCTTCCAGCAGGGCGCTGATATGTCCCAAATAATCGCGTTTGCCCGGACGGGGCGTGCGACGAAACTGTCCCTCTTGGTAGTATGCGTTTTTGTCTTCATAGATATTGACCACAGTGTAGGCACGAAAATCAATGGGGTCAGGACATGCAGCAAAGCAGCCGTTGTATTCGTCAGGATAGAAAATTTGTGCTGCAAGCGCTTCCCAGCCGCCAGTTGAACCGCCGTAGAGAAATCTTGCCCAGCCTTGACCAATACCGCGAAATTGTTTTTCGATGAACGGAATCAGTTCATAAGTGATTGCATCACCATAAGGACCTAAGTTTGCTGAATTGACCGCGTAGGAATCATCGTAGTAGGGATTGGCATGTTGAATTTCGACGATAAGGAAGCGTGGAAAATCTTTGCTTGTCCAAGTTTTGTAGAAGTTATAGGCTTCCTGTGCTTGAATTTTTTTGTAGCCATAGATTTTGAAGCGCTCGTTGTAATCGCTGGTGTCCATATCGGCAGGAGGTGGCGTTTCGCTGAAACCTGAGAAATCAGCAGGGAAATGTCCGTGAAAGATGCAGAGCGGATAGCGTGCTTCGGGATGCTCTTCGAAACCTTCGGGCAAAAGCACATGGGCGCCCAGATACATGGGGCGTCCCCAAAACTCCGAGAGCAATTTACTTTGCATCTTGATGTGTTTGATATACTTGGTGTCCTTCGGTTCGGGTAGGGGTGGGTTCTTTTTGGTCAGCAAAAGAATAAAGGTTGATGTTTTCTTGGGGTCAATATTCATCACAACGACGTCGCTAACCAAGTTACCGGGCGCCGTGCGAAAATTTTGTCCTTCACCTCTATCCATGGGCAGTTTTAAGACACGTCCATCCTTGAGTTTGAAAGTTTCGTAGCGATGTAGAAGCGCTTGGACATAGTATCGTCCTGCTTTGAGACCTGAAAGGCTGCGAATCGGGTAACCTAGAACACTGGCGTCAATAGTAGCAGGCTTATCGGGTTGCCAATTTTCGACATCAATGCCGAAGACTTGTGCAGTAGTAACTTCATCACGAATTTGGTAGCGCGGTTCGCTGGTGCTGTCGGTTGTAAGCATCAGGAGCAGTCGCCCATCAAGGGCTTGATTTTCAAGGCTTTTGGGGAAGGTAACCGAAAATTTGATTTGTGCATGCAGTGTTGCGTAAGACAAGAATGCTGCAATGAAAAATAAAACTTTCATCATAGAACGATTGGTGAATAGAGTTTTTTGCAAATTGGTCGCACCTAAAATTTAGCCAAACTTATCAAACGATTCACTTGAAAATTTTCCTTTATATCGCCTCACGTCTCTATGGTATGGTCATGGCGGTGCGCAATGCACTTTTTGATTGGGGCACTCTGAACGTTTCGGCATCGCGCATCCCAGTTGTGGCAGTAGGTAATCTAACGGTGGGCGGGGCTGGCAAGACGCCAATGGTGGATTGGATTGTAAAGTTCTATCAGCGAGAGGGTAAGCGTGTAGCGATTATTTCGCGGGGCTACAAGCGCAAGAGCAAAGGCGTCGTGCTAGTGTGCGATGGTGAATTCGTGCGTGTCAGTGCCGCTGAAGCTGGCGATGAGCCGCTGATGCTGGCGCGGCGTAATCCGCAAGCCATTGTGGTCGTGGCTGAACAACGCATCGCTGGAGCACGATTCATTGAACAGCATTTTGCACATCACTTGCCCGACGTGATTATCCTCGACGACGCATTTCAGCATCGACAGATGCAGCGCAGCCTGAACATCTTGGTCATGCACGCTGAGCAAAATGTGTTTTCGGAGGCGCTTTTGCCGCTGGGGCGATTGCGTGAGTCCGTTCAAGGTATTGCGCGTGCTGATTTGATTGTGCTCTCCAAAGTAACTAAGTATCTTGAGCTTATGCCACTGTGCAAGGCACTGGCGCCTTTTCAAAAGCCTGTAGTGCAAACGAGTGTGCGCATTGTAGGGCTGCGCAGTTTCTTTTCCGCTGAACTTGTGCCACTGGGCACACAACCTTTTCTCTACACCTGGGCATTTGCATTTTCAGGCATTGGCGACCCCAAAAACTTTATGGAGACACTTCAGTGCGCAGGGCTAATTGTTGAGCATGCCAAACATTTCCCTGACCATCACGATTACACAGCCGAAGACATTGATTTCATTTTGAGTGAGGTGGTTCGCCACGGTACGAATATAATTGTAACCACAGAAAAAGATTACTATCGACTCAAAGCTAAAGAGGAACTCTTTAACGCGCTGCGCAATGCACCCTGTTTTTACCTTGAAATTGAATTTGACATTATGGCAGGCAAAGAAGAGTTAGAGTCAGCCTTGCGTCGAGCACTTAACGGTGCTGATTGAAGGGTAGGCGTAGGAACTTAAGCATTCATCTGTGGAAGCGGTGCTTCCACAGCTTCGCTGATGGTCGTGATAGTGGTGCGCCGCAGTACAGTTGCAGGCGTGATTTTTTCATTGTTTGATTTCGACATTTTCTTCAGCTCTGCCAGTATCATGCTAACTTCTTCCATAGAGCAGAAACTTTTTTCACCAACGATTTCCAGCATAGCAGCACTGACCGTGAGGAGTGGAAATTGTCTAAGATTTCCGTCGCGATCTTTGGCTGTCAGGTAGCCATTAAGGCGATCTTTTTCATCATAAAGTGCTTTGACACTTTCTGTAAATTCCACGATGACTTCACGCGCAGCTCGGTAGGCATCTTCAAACTCCACATTTTTGAAGCCGAGGAAAAAGTCATCACCGCCGATGTGCCCAATCATGGCGTGATCATCTCTATCGAAGTGTCGTTTGAGAATGTCTGCAAAAAGCAAAATCGCTTTATCACCGCGGCGAAATCCGTATTTGTCGTTATAGGGTTTGAAATTGTCAAAATCGTAGTAAATGAGCGAATAGTGGTCGACACCTGCAGCAAGACCTTCCGAGACATAGGTGTGGATAAGTGTATTGCCGGGTAATTTGGTAAGCGGGTTTTGATCGCGTGCAATAATGAGATTTTTTTCGTTGATGATGCTCAGAAGCGACCTTGCACTAAGAAAGCCTATGTACTGCATGTCCTCTACGAGGATAATCCCTTCACTATCGTCGTTTTCTCTTGAGAAAATCTCAATCATTTGTTCAGCTTTGGTATTGATGTCGACGATAGGGCACCGCACAAGAAAATCTTTGAGTGTTTTGCCGCTGGACTTCAATAGCTCACGACCGTAGGGCGAATAGGCAAAGGATTTGAGGTCGCGCTCACGCACAATACCCAGAGGCTCATTGCGAGGTGTGGTTACAGGACAGAAACTGCTATTTTTGTTTTCGAGAAAGTAATTAAACACTTCTTCTACGCTAGCATCGCTCGAAAGCTGCGGAATGAACTCAACTTTGCTGTAAATAAGTTGTTGATCGTTTGAGGTTTTACGTCGGTCAGCACGCGAGAGCTGCTCGACATAATCGTATTTCAACTTCAATTGTGAGACATCGGTGGTAGGCGCCTGAAAGAGGTAGCCTTGGACGAAATCGCAGCCGAGGTCGCGGCAGACATAGAACTCTTGTTCAGTTTCAATGCCTTCTGCAACAGTCAAGATGCCCAACAAATGCGCCATATTGACAATATTGGTTACAAAAAATCGCTTCTTGGAATCTTTAGTGATGTCGGAAATAAAAAAACGGTCGATTTTGATGAAATCAGGCTCAATGCTGTAGAGTAGCTGCATACCAGAATAACCGACACCAAAATCATCAATAGTAATTTTGTAAGACTGTGCATGTGTAACTTTCAAGAGTTGCAAGGCTCGCGTAAGGTTGCTGAATCGATGACGCTCCGTAATCTCAAATGAAATACTGTGCGGTGTCAGACCGTAGCGAGCAAGAATCTTTGCAGTGTACCCTTGCTGGTAGTCGGGCATATCTATGATGCGGCTATCGACATTAAAGAACAGTTTACTTTTCTCATATGCGCCGGTTGCAATAAATTTTTGAATTGCTTTTTCTCTTAGGAAAAGCTCAACCTTGAAGAGCACACCTTCGCGGTAGGCAGCATCGAAAAATTCTTGAGCTGTCTCAAATCCAACTAACTCATAGTTGCGTAACAACGCCTCAAAGCCAAACACTGCTCCTGTATGCACATTGATGATGGGCTGAAAGGCGTAATCAACGATGTCGAAGACAATTGCTGCCCATTTCTCTTCGAGTGTTCTCATAACAAGTCATGAGTTTGCAGGAACTGCAAAAGAAAAAGATACATGTATGAGTAACGGCAAAGATAGTTTTTTGCACAATTTCTTTTGCTCAAAGATCAGAACACACAGGGAACAAAGAATGCTTAAAGATGCAGAAAGTCTTGGTGCAAAGAAAAACTATGGCTGCACTTTTCACAGTGGCTTAAAGCGTTGTAACTTTGAACAATTAGCAGAGCAAACACACAAATGAAGCCAGCATACAGACCCAACTTTGAGAAGTTTCTCAATACCCTCTCGCCAGAACAAATGATGTTCTTAGGCGCTCTTATCGAGCAAGATATGCAAGCTAAGGACTATGCGAATATGGATTACCTTGCTGATTTGATGTATGAGCGCACACAGCATCTTAATCATCACGATTTGCAGCAAGCCACCTTGGAGCAATTCTTCGACCCATATTTCCCCATTGTATAACTCAAAGTGCACAATCAATGAAGATAGGCATTCTCGGCACAGGTAATATGAGCAGCAGACTTGGCAGAGTCTGGCTGAACAAGGATCATCAGGTTTTTTCGGTACGCGCTCTGTTGAAAAAGCGGCGCAACTTGTTGCAGAAACACAAGCAAAAGCACAAGCAGGGTCGTATCAAGATGCTGCACAATTTGGTGAAGTGATTTTCTTAGGTGTCCCATGGAGCGCCGCAGAAGAAACTGTGCGAGCACTTGCAAAAGACTTGCGCAGCAAAACACTGATTGATTGCACGAATGCCCTTGCACCAGACTTTGCCTCACTTGTTATACCGCACGATACTTCTGCTGCTGAACTCATCCAATCATGGTTACCAGAGACGCATGTGGTCAAAGCCTATAACACAATTGGGGCGAAAGTCCTCGCTAATCCGCTCTACGACGGCATTCCGGCAACAGGCTTTTACTGCGGCAATCACACAGAAGCAAAAGAAAAAGTTGCTACACTGATTCGCGATAGTGGTTTTGAACCAGTTGATTGCGGGACACTCCAACAAGCGCGACACTTGGAGACCATGACACTGCTCTTTCTAAACCTTGCCTTCAAACAACAGATGGGCGGAGAAATTGCATTCAAATTGCTCAAACGCTAATTTCTCTAAGGCAATCTCTAACCAATTCCTTCTGCAAAGCATGATGCGTACACGTACTGTCCTTATCTTTTTGCTGACCATGCTGCTGGGTTCAGCGCAGTATCAACATGCGGCAGCACAACTTGTAACCTTGTCTTCAGAGTGGATTGAGACGCCGTCGCGCGCCGAGCGGTTGCAGCGCCTTCTTGCTGAGAAAGTCGCAGCGATTGAATCAAAGGTGATTGCTTGGCGGCGCGACTTGCATCAGCATCCAGAACTGTCGAACCGCGAATTTCGCACAGCAAAGGTGGTGGCTGACCATCTGAAAAGTTTAGGGTTAGAAGTACAAACCGGTGTGGCACATACTGGCGTGGTGGCAGTGCTGAAAGGCGCCTTGCCGGGCAAAGTGGTCGCGCTGCGTGCCGATATGGACGCGCTACCTGTTACAGAAGAAACCGGATTGCCGTTTGCGTCCAAAGTCAAAACCACATACAATGGTCAAGAAGTCGGTGTGATGCATGCGTGTGGGCATGATTGTCATACCGCAATTCTCATGGGCGTAGCCGAAATTCTTGCTTCAATGAAACAAGAGTTGCGCGGCGCAGTCAAGTTTATCTTTCAGCCTGCTGAAGAAGGTGCCCCACCGGGTGAAGAAGGCGGTGCAGAGTTGATGATTAAGCAAGGCGTGCTTGAAAATCCAAAACCTGATGCCATTTTCGGTTTGCATGTCTTTGCAGGATTAGAATCTGGGAAAATCGCCTATCGACCGGGTCCAACAATGGCAGCGGTCGACAACCTTGAAATCACAATTAAAGGCAGGCAAACACACGGCGCAAAACCCTGGGCAGGCGTTGACCCGATTGTCGTTGCTTCACAAGTTATCTTAGGCTTGCAAACGATTGTGAGTCGTCAAGTCGATGTAACCGCAGAGCCCTCTATCATCACGGTTGGCAGCATTCATGGTGGCGTGCGACACAATATCATTCCCGATAGTGTGCATCTGCTGGGCACGATTCGCACCTTCAACGAAGAGATGCAAAACGATATTCATGCGCGCATTCAAAACACCTCTGAACAGATTGCAAAAAGCGCAGGCGCGCGAGCACGCGTAACCATCAGAAAACTTTACCCTGTAACGCATAACGACGAAGCCTTGACTGCAAAAATGTTGCCCAGCTTAGAGCGTGCCGTTGGCAAAGAAAATGTGATGACCATGAGCAAAATCACGGGTGCAGAAGACTTTTCGTTTTACCAAAAGAAAATACCGGGATTTTTCTTCTTTGTTGGCGTTACGCCTAAGAGTGAACTCAAAACCGCTGATGCCAATCACTCCCCAAGATTTTTTGTCGATGAATCAGCGCTGCAGTCTGGACTTAAAGCAATGTTGCAGGTCGCGCTGGATTTTCTTGAATCACGTTAGCATCGCGCTCAATATAAAAAACCAAGCAGTATGGAGCACTTCGCAATCGGCGTGGATTTAGGAGGCACGGCAATTAAAGTGGCCTCCGTCTCTGTTAGTGGTAACATTCTTCTTGAACACAAACTCCCGACTGAAGCCGCAAAAGGTCCAGAGACTGTGATTGAGAATATACTTGCGGGAATTTGCACAGTGCTTAATGAGACACTCAAAATGCACGCACGGGATTTGCTGTCAGGTGTCGGTATAGGTGTACCGGGCGTGGTGAGTTTAGACGGTGGCACAATTAGTTATCCGCCGAACTTGCCTGGTTGGACCGTGGTCAGGCTCGGCGACATTCTGCGCACAGAACTTGAACGACGCAAGAAACTCATGCTACCTATTTTTGTTGAAAATGATGCAAATGTCGCCGCGCTTGGCGAATCAACGTTCGGTGCGGGACGCCAGTTTAGCGACTTTGTGATGATTACGTTAGGTACAGGCGTGGGCGGTGGCATTATTATCAACAACAAAATTTATCGCGGTGTTACAGGAGCCGCTGGCGAGCTAGGACACATGACGATTGACTACCGTAGTGAGCGCATACATGCTGGAATTCGTGGCTCACTGGAAGGACTCATTGGTCAGCAGCGCATTGTCGACTATGCCAAATCTTTGATGGCAGATGCACCATCCAAGATTCTCCATGAACTATGCGATGGGGATTTATCTCGCTTAGATGCCAGATTGCTCAGCGAGGCTGCACAGCGTGGCGATAGCATTGCCCTCGAGACATGGCGCTTTGTAGGCGAGGCCCTCGGCGCCGGATTAGGCACAATTGTCTCCGTGCTGGACATTCGCAAGTTTGTCGTTGGCGGAGGAGTCTCTGGTGCAGGTGACTTCATTCTCAAGCCTGCGCGTGAAGCACTTTATCGCTATACGCTCAAATCAATGCACGAAGGTTTGGAGATCTTGCAAGCAAAACTCGGCAACCGTGCAGGTGTGATGGGCGCGGCAGCACTGTGTTTCTGAACGCACATTGAAAGAAAAATCATGTCCCCAGTTGCTCGCTGTGCTGCGTGTGCAACAAGCTAGAAAAAACTCTTGCATGTGCATCTTAGTGCTGCTGTAAATCTCCCTTTCAGTGTATATTTGTCTTGCCCTTTTGATGTACATCGTCAACTTGAAACTTATCCAATCGAAGTATGCCACTCATCCAAAAAATCACTGCCCGACAAATTCTGGATTCACGCGGCAATCCAACAATTGAAGTCGATGTCTATACTGAAACCGCGTTTGGACGTGCCGCTGTGCCAAGTGGTGCAAGCACTGGCGAACATGAAGCCGTTGAACTGCGCGATGGTGATAAGAAAAAATATCTCGGCAAAGGCGTGCTCAAAGCCGTGAAGAATGTCAATACGGTTATCAACGATGCTCTTGCAGGTATGATTATCACAGAGCAAACGGCGATCGACCGTAAACTCATTGAGCTCGATGGCACAGAAAATAAATCCAAACTTGGCGCAAATGCGATTTTGGGCGTCTCGCTGGCTTGTGCGAAAGCAGGTGCAGATTTTGCGGGTTTGCCGCTCTATCGCTACATCGGGGGCACTCTTGCAAGAACACTCCCTGTACCGATGATGAATGTGCTCAACGGCGGCGCGCATGCCGATAACAACGTCGATTTTCAAGAGTTCATGATTGTGCCGCTCGGCTTTACTTCATTTAGTGAAGCCCTGCAATGCGGCGCAGAAATTTTCCACGCGCTGAAAGCCTTGCTCAAATCAAAAGGATACAGTACAGCGGTCGGTGATGAAGGTGGCTTTGCACCAAATCTTAAATCCAATGAAGAAGCCATAGAGCTGGTCATTGAAGCGATTGGTAAAGCAGGCTACAAAGCAGGTGAAGCTGCCCCAACAGCTACAAAGTCAAAGAAAGCAAGCAGCGCACCTGCAGCTGCAGGCAATGTCATGATTGCTCTCGATCCAGCCAGCTCCGAGTTCTATGACCCGAACAAGAAAAAGTATGTCTTCAAAAAATCAACCAAGCAAGAACTCTCGTCTGAGAAAATGGTGGAGTACTGGGCAAACTGGGTCAAGACCTATCCGATTATTTCGCTGGAAGATGGTATGGCAGAAAATGATTGGGATGGTTGGTCGATGATTAGCAAGCAGCTTGGCGATAGGGTCCAACTCGTAGGTGATGATCTTTTCGTGACGAACACAAAAATACTTGCGCGCGGCATCGAGATGGGTGTTGCAAATTCTATTCTTATTAAGGTCAATCAAATTGGCACGCTGACCGAGACACTGGAAGCTGTCGATATGGCAACGCGCAATGGCTACACCTGCATAATTTCACATCGCAGCGGTGAGACTGAAGACGCCACGATTGCACAACTTGCAGTGGCAACCAACGCGGGACAAATCAAAACGGGCAGTATGTCGCGCACTGACCGCATTGCAAAGTACAACGAACTGCTGCGTATCGAGGAGCAACTCGGCAGTGAAGCGCGCTTCTTAGGCAGAGCCGCATTTCGCATCGCAGCAAAAGATTAAGTGCATGCGTGCATTAGAATATCTCGCGTACAACTTTGTATGTGCCGACATGCGCCTCAACGGTCAGTTCAATCGGCTTAGCATATCCGCCGCCTAAAGCAAGCGAGACGGGAATACCAAGACGTTTGCACGCAGTAAGCACCATTCTGTCGCGCTCCATCAAACCCTGATGCGTCAAGGCAAGTCGTCCCAAGGCGTCCTCTTTGAGCGGGTCAACACCTGCTTGATAGAGCACGATATCGGGCTGAAAGTCAAAGACTTTAGGCAAGTGCAAAGCCAGTGCGTCAAGAAACTCGGCATCGCTGGTGTGGTCAGGCAGCGCAACATCAAGCGTGGAGGGCACTTTGCGGAAAGGATAATTCTTTGCTCCATGCATGCTGAAAATAAAGACATCTTCATGTCCGCCTAAAATCTCAGAATTGCCATTACCTTGATGCACATCCAAATCAATGATGGCAACACGACGCACCTGTTTCCGCCCCAAGAGCCACAGCGCAACTACAGCAAGATCATTAAAGACGCAATAGCCTTCACCAGAATTGCGCAAGGCATGATGCGTCCCACCTGCGAGGTTGCCAGAGACGCCATCTTGCAGCGCAGCCTCGGCTGCAGCAAGTGCCCCACCAACTGTGGCAAGTGAACGCAGAACTAACCCTTCACTCCAAGGAAATCCAATGCGACGAATAACATCAGGTGAGGCTGAGCCGCTGCAAATCGCATCTACATAGTCAGGCGAATGCGCCAGCAGCAGTTGGTCGTGAGTGGCAAGCGGAGGTTCCAAGAGTTCTGAATCGCGCACCACACCCTCACGCAAAAGTGCCAAACGAATCAAGCGATATTTTTCCATCGGAAAACGGTGTCCATCGGGCAAGTCAATCGTGTATCGCTCGGAATAAAAAGACGCGCATAGCAAAAACAACTCCGTTGGTTTTAGGCAGGCGTGTTGTGAAAACCCTACAAAGCTCGACAGTCTCTCAATACATGAGTTGAATACCGGTTCGGAAAAACCAAGTGTTTGCAGGGTTAAACTGCCGCAGAAAGCGTGCATCGCCAGAGAGACGGTTGTCAGCAAGTTCTGTGCGGCGCAGCAACGTGTAACCGCCCTCGAGCGAGAGATAGGTTTTCTCGAGGAATTGATAGCGAATAATCGGTCCCGCTGTGAGATTAGCAAAGCCGAATTGATTCATATTCAGACTGTTTAGTGCCGCATCTCCCACACGATACTCGCTGCCGTTGAGCAAGAAACTTACGCCCAGTTCCCATTCTTTGGACGGATAGAAAATAAAGTCAAGGTTGCGTGGAATAATGGCGTCAATCATAAATGATTCGCCACCGAAGTAAATCATGTGTGCAATAGGCACAATGAGGACGCGACCGAAATTGCTGGTGCGTGCGGCGCCCAAACCCAGTGTAAGTTCATCGCTGATGCGCCAATCTACAAACGCTGCGCCTTCCAAGCGTGCGTGATCGAAAACCACATCACGAAAGTCAGAAAAGACGCCCGGACGTGCTGCTACAAACAAGGTGAAGTCAGTAGAAAGCCGTTGTTGCCAGACAAGGTCAAGAAAGACAAAGTGCGCTTCGCGTGGTGCAAAGATAGCAGGCGGGCTGGAAGAGACAGCAATATCCTGACCAAGCCGCACATAGCGATACTGTGCACCAAGCGTCAGACTGGACGCACCGCGCTTATCCAAAAACACCTTGAAGGACGCATTAGCTGTAAGCGCAAACGCGCTAAGTGTATTGCTAGAAAGAAACGCAGGCTCGGCTTTGTCTAAATTCGCCGCGCCAAATTGCTCATAGCGAATTCCAATTTGTTCGCGTTGTGCGTAAAGTGGCAGTGTCGCAAAAAAATAAAGCAAATGAAAAGGGGAAAAAATCGTCTGAAAAGTCTCATCGCAGTAGAGTTTCGTTGATACAGTTTTTGAAATAGCCGCTGAAATTACAAGCATTCAGGTAAATCCAAAAAATGATGAAAATTGCTTGGAAGGAGGTCAGGTTGTATTTTCACGCACTGCCATTCAAAAACATAACTAAGTTACTATGCAACAACCTGCAAAATTTTGCCTTGCTACTCTGCTGCTCTGCATGGGGCTACTCTTAAGCGCCTCTGCAAAAGCGCAAGACGCGAAAGCAGTGTGTGAGGAGATTGATCGGCTAATGGAGCAAATCAAAATAGCTGAAGCGAAAGCTAAAGTCGATGAAGCATTAGATAAGTTCCCGAATGATTTTGAGGTGATGTGGCGCGCCTCGCGTGTCTATGTGGTCTTTGGCGACACACAGCCCAAGAGCGAACAGGAAAAAATTTACGTCAAAGCCAAAGAGTTTGCCGACAAAGCCGTCTCACTCAACCCGCAATCCTCCGTTGCTTATGTGCGTCGTGCTGTAGCAAACGGAAAAGTCGCGCTCTTCAGGGGCGTGCTCAGCGTGAAAGATTTGGTTAAACAAACGCGAGCAGACGCAGAAAAAGCCATTCAACTCAATAGCTCAGGCGACCAAGTCTTGGCAACTGCCCACTACATTTTAGGCAGAACACACCTCAAACTCTCTGAAACACCCGAAGTGATGCGCATTCCGCTTGGCCTTGCATGGGGCAACCTCGATGATGCTATCAAACATCTTGCAAAAGCCGTTGAGCTGCGCAACGATTTCGTGATGTTTCGCTTGGATTATGCGCGCGCCTTAGAAAAAGACGATAAGTTTGCAGAAGCCCGCGCACAACTTGAAAAAATTCCCACGCTTAAAGCACAAGAGTACGGAGATGAGGAACGCAAAAAAGAAGCCGCAGAACTGCTTGAAAAACTTCGGGGCAAGTAAAACATTGTGTGATTTGTAACACAACTGCAACTGACCATGCAGCATCGTACGCAACAAACCCTATTGCTTGGCGCAAGAACGCTAGGTCTCTTTTTTGATTCGGATAATTAAATCTGAAAGCAGCGCAACTTGTGCTTCCAACTGCAAGATTTTTTCACGCAGTTTCTCGTTTTCCTCAATCAGTGTAGCAATTTGCTGCTGAAAGAGAGTGTCTTCAACTTGATCCCCTTGATGTTGATGAATGTGATGTGCATCTGAGTTGGTGTTGAACATAGAGCCCTTTCCCGTAAGTAGCCAGTTTGTATTGATGTTAAAGTTTCGCCATAGCGAATGCAGCAACTGTACACCGGGTAGTTTCTTACCGCTCTCAATTTCGCTGATAAATCCAGTCGAAGTGTTGAGGCGATTCGCAAAATGCTGCTGGCTATAATGCATTGATAAGCGTGCTTCTTTCAAGCGCACACCGATGTCCTGAACAAGAGATACTGTTTTGAGTCCTTTTTTTTCTGTCTCTTCTGCGAAACTTTGCATAATACTAAATTTTCTCTTTAGCGAAAAACTTACCCATCTTTAACGAAAAAAAAACTTATTTTTCTCTATAGAGAGAACCTTTCTGCATTTCTGCATAAAAATCTTGCATAAGTTTTCGTATGCTTCTCTTGATTGAAGACGATGACATCATAAGAGAAACACTTGCAGAGTACCTTAGTGAAAACTACGAGGTAGTTGTTGCAAAAAACGGCAAAGAAGGATGCCTGCAGTTTGAGCAGCTTCAGGATAAGATTAAGGTCATCATTACCGACTATGACATGCCAGAGATGAATGGTATGGAGTTTTTGCATTGGTTGCACGAGAAAAACATCCGAGTGCCAAAGATAATGATGACAGGCAAGCTCATCTCAGAGGACGAGTATAAAAAAATCCGATTATACAATGCCTACCTGCTCTCAAAGCCCGTAGATATTGAAGTCATTGACAATCATGTACGCAGGTTTTTTTTAGGCTCTAATCAAGTCGAGCTGTAACTTATTCATCACTTGTCTTATTTACTTCACTTTCGCTCCGCGAGGATTCTCGGTCGTATTCCAACATCTTTTCTACAGCGTTATACTCTACGACAAAGGAAATCACGGTGGCCCGCACCATTTCCAAGTCAGGTTCAATTTCCTTAAAGTTTTTGCAGGTAAAGTGCTGATGCTCACAAAAGGCTTCAAGAAAATAACCGATGTAAGTTTCTTCCGTGTCATCTTCTCTAATACGAACGGCTTCACGCATTTCGAGCCCATAGCTTAGAAGGTATGTATTGTCTTTATCAAAGATAGCAAACGCGTAAAGCACAGGGGGCTCATAAAGGTATTTTTCGCGCAATTCTTCTGTAGCGATTGGACAGACATAGACGTCAATAAAGTAGCGGTCGGTCTCAATCTCCTCAACCTTCTGCAGGCGTGCCCAACGGGGGCTAAGTTGCGTATTGGTCATAAATGTAACGAGAAACGGAATAGAGTTACAGAAAACTTGACGAGGCAACGCAGTTGCTGACGATATCGTTTTTCTTACGAAGATTCAGCGGAGTGTGCAGTAGGCTCTGATGAATCTTTGTGCTGTTCATTTCTTATAGGAAAAGCCCATGCCTTAGTTCGCTTGTGATGTTTTTGCATCAGCGTGTTTGACATACTTTTCTAGCCATTCGTGCATTTCATAGAGCATGTGCATCACCGATTCGCGAGCTTGATAGCCATGTGATTCATGCGGAAGCAAAACAAGCCGTGCAGTTTTACCAAGTCCTTTCAGAGCATTAAACAAGCGTTCGCTTTGCAGCGGAAAGGTACCTTGATTGTTATCGGCTTCACCATGAATGAGCAAGATGGGCTCATTGATTTTCTCTGCGTTCATAAATGGAGACATGGCGATATAGGTCTCAGGGGCTTGCCAAAGGGTGCGTTCTTCGTTTTGGAAACCAAATGGTGTGAGTGTGCGGTTGTAAGCACCGCTGCGTGCAATGCCAGCACGGAAAAGGTCGGAGTGCGCAAGAAGGTTCGCCGTCATGAATGCGCCATAGGAGTGCCCACCGATTGCAATGCGATTCTTATCGGCTACACCGCGCCGTACGACTTCATCGACTGCAGCTTTGGCACTGGCGACAAGTTGCGGTATGTAAGTATCATTAGGTTCTTTGCCGGCTTCACCGACGATGGGCATCGTTGGACCATCGAGAATGGCGTAGCCTTGTGTGAGCCAGAACAGAGGCGAGCCCCAGTTGATACGCGTGAAGCGATAGGGTGAGCCAACCACTTGACTTGCGGCCTGGGCACTTTTGAACTCACGCGGATACGCCCACATCAGCATCGGCAGAGGTCCTTTGTCTGGGGTATAGCCTTCGGGCAAGTAAAGCGTAGCAGAAAGCTCTACGCCATCCTCACGCTTGTACTTAATTAGTTCTTTCTGAACTTTAGCAAGCGCAGGTGCAGGGTGTGGAAAGGTTGTCAGTTGTGAGAGTGTATTTTGAGCAAGATTGCGAAGGAAATAATTCGGTTGTTCAGTTTGAGATTCGCGGCTTGTAACAAGAAGCAAGTCTTTTTCATCGAGAATTTCTACGGGGTATTCGTAATAAGGTGCTGCCGATTGCCAAAGGCGCTGCGACTGCTTTGTCGAGAGCACGAACTTATCGAGAAAAGGCTTATCGCCCTCAGGTGAAGCGCCGTCGCCGATGAGAAACAGTGCATTGCCATTGTCAGTCAGATGTAAGACCATCATGCCATTTGGCAGGGGTTTCATTGCTGGCGTGCCGGGGTCAGAATAGCGGTCTTCGAAGGAGCGCTCGAAGAGCAACTCGGGTTTAGCTTGTGCTGCGGTGGTGTTAATTTTCCAAGTCCGAATTTTTCGTGTCGCCCACCATGCTTCATTGACAAGTGCAAAACCTTTGTCGCTCCACATGACATTTTGGTAGCGATAGTTCAGCGCAAGAAGTTCTCGTGGCTTGTCAGTAAAAGGCTCGCTGAGTGTGAAGAGTTTATCACGCACTTCAGCTTTGGCTTTGGGGTTTCCCTCGTCTTGTGCTTCTGACCAATAAAGTGTAGCAGGGGCATCTGCTCGCCATTGGCAGTTATGAATGCCTTTACGTACTGCATCACGACCGAGGGGAATGTCTTCAGCAAGGGGCAAGTCGGCAAGTTCTTTAATCACCTTGCCTGTCATATCAAGCACTTCAATTTTTTGGGGAAACGCATGGCAGGCACGAGATACGAAAATGGTCTGTGCAAGGACTCTACAAGTAGATATTTGCCGTTAGGCGAAGGCTGAATTGTAGAAATCAAGCCTTCTTTGGCAAGCACTTTTATCTCACCTGAGAGCAAGACACGCACCAATCGGGCTGAAAGGAAATACTCAAACAGAGCTTCATCGTACGCATTTTTTAGCAGGTCTTGAAAGGTCGGAGCTGCGGCGGTTTTGCCTGTAGTCTCTTGAATAACTGGACCTGAAGGCACGGTGGGTTCAGCAGGTTTGGCGCCGCGCTTGTCGGAGATGAGTTTTGCAATCAGTCCTTTGCTATCAGGCAGCCAGACGAAGGTTGTGCCGTAAGCATCGCTAAGTTTGGCATCGAGCAGTTTTCGTGCGCTTGCTTTGGAGAGGTCGGCAAGCCAGAGTTCAATTCCATCTTCGCGCGTGAGTGTGAAGGCAATGTACTTGCCGTCAGGTGACCAGCGCGGTCGACCAATACGCGCATCATTTGGCAGACCTGCAATGGTGCTCTCTTTGCCATCGCGAAGGGATTTGACAATGAGTTTTGTGAAGTATTCGGCTCGACTGCGACCGTTTGTGCGTGGGTTCAAGCGCAGGCCTGCAAGGCGAGCTTCAGGTGCAGCAAGCTCCGAAATGGGCGGTAGGCTCGGGCGCTCCATAATTAGCATCGCATCGCTGCTTGGGGAAAAACTGACAGCAGGTGTCGGAGGTGCATCAATCAAGTCTGCAATTGCCTTGGGTGGCATCTTGTAACCCGTTGCACCTTGCGAAAACACATCGCTCATAGCAAAGGTTAAGAGGAGAATAACACAAAAAAAGAAGGCGCGATAGAGCATACGCTTATTGAATTGGTAAAGGTTCGTCATCTACCAGTAAGGAAAGCATAAGCTAATAACTACATCAAATTTTGCCAAATACCAAACAAAATCGCTGTTGGGCATGCAATAACGCAATGATTCATGAGCGTTGTGGTGCAAGCTCCACGATACCTTGTGCGGCGCGAAGGCGCAAGGCATCACCTGTTTGAATCAGCTGTGTGGCGTATCTGACATTTGTGATAGCAGGCAAGCCAATCTCACGCAAAATAATGGAGCCGTGTGAAAGGTCGCCACCTGTTTCTACAACGACGCCTGCAACCAAAGCAAAGGTAGGAATCCAACCAGCATCCACCGAGCGTGCAACCAAAATCGTGCGCGAAGTCTCATAACCCTCAGGCAAACGTGTCTCTGGTACCTGTAAGACCCACGCTCTACCAGTAACTTCACCATCGGTGAGACTGATGCCTGCCAAGCATGAAGGACGTTCATTGACTGCGGCACTGAAGGTTTCCAAATCATCGAAACGGTGAAAGAAGTCGGGGACAGAGAAGGTTTCTAGGCGCTTTAGTTCGACGCTGCGTTGCTCAAAAAATTCTGATGAATAGGTTGCGCCCTCATCGAGAGCGAGGGCTTCTTCAAGGGTAAGGTGCCATAGCCATTCAGCTTTGGGAAGTTGTCCTCTGGCTTCAGCCTGTGCGGCAAGTCGTAAAAAGTCTGCGCGGCGATGTTGAAAGGCGCGCATCGCAGTGTATCTCAACTGTTCGCGAGCACGGATTGGGCGAGCAGCAGCTTGCCAAATGGGAAAGGTAAGTATGCCCAAGAGTGTGCGCTGAGGTAGAGCATGATGCGGTGGTGACTGCAGAAGTGCCGCAAGAAGCGGTTGTGGCTCTTCCGAAAAGCGTGGGCGAGAAATATCGCTTTCATAAATCCCACGATGTCCATGCTTTTGCAAATACGCCTGCCAGAGCGATTGAAAAGCAGGGTCGTCGGGCAATTTGCCTTGCTGCAAGGCTGTAGCAAGGGGTGGATGCTGCAAGACCATCAGGCGCAGCGGCTCAAGATCGGTATAAAGTTCAGTGGAAATTGTGCGCAAGCGTGCGCTGTGCTCTGCAAGCCTATTGAGTTTGCGTAGTATCATCAATGGCAAGCTCATTGCAGCCGTCAGCGAAAACATTTCAGTAACAAGTGCAATGTAATGCTGTTGCATGGCAGTGATGGCTTCGGCAAAGGTGTGCGCACGGCTCTCAGATGCTGAAAGAAGACGTGCAGCGGTGGCTTGAGCCTGCTGTGGTGAGCGCAGTTGTGCAAGCCCTTGACGAAGCAAAACAGGCAGATGAAAGAAGAGTCGCCGCCAATTGATTCCAAAGGTACGACCAGCTTCGCCGCCAATGTTATCTGTAACAAGTCGTGTGGGCAAACCCCAGTGGCGCATCATCTCACTCATCAGCGAAAGGTTGATAAACGGTCGACCAATAAAGACCTCGATAAAACGTCGCTGTGCAGGTAGCGACGCATCAAATTGTCGGTAGTAAGCAAAGAGCTTGTGGGCGCACGAGGCAATAAGGCTTGTCATCAGGCGTGAGGGTAAAGGCGGCAAAATTTCTTTGTGATTTGCAATGGTGAATGCATCGTTGCGGCGTGTCGGGCGTGTCACTGAGCGAAGCTGAATAAGCCAGCACTGCTTGCCATCATCTGCCCACTCAAGATCCCAGTCGTTTTGTCCGAAGATACGCCGTACTTTACGCAGTAAGGTCTGCAAGCGCTCTGCCCACAGTGGCAAGGGCTCGCAAGCAAGGTGTGTTTCATACCAATTGAGTTTTGGCAGAAGCAGCACATTGCCCTCGACCTTACCTGATACTAATTGCTCGGCTGTGCCGCTGGTGTAATTGACAAGGTCATCTTCGTACTCGCGCTCCGTAAATGCGATACCTGAGACTTGGGCGTCGATCATTTCCATAATGAGCACATCGCGCCGAAAATCACCAGAATGGCGCAAAGCAGACGACCACACTGTGCACAATGCCTCTACGAACGCTGCAGGGTCAGCACGATGGACAAACAAGCGCGACTCAAAAAAGCCGGCTAAGCTCTCGTTAGTACGATCTTCAGCTGAAAATGCGGAACGCACCGCAACACGCCTCCTAAATGCAGGGATAGGAGCAAGTGCAAGCAAACGGTAGGGGTTGGGACAGATAACTTGTGCAGTCTCAAGCGTGATAGCACGCTTTTGCAAAGCAAGTGTGTAAAATTCGTGCGTAAGAATAATGCCTTTGGGGACAGGCAGTGCCGCATGGCGCGCAAGATCGAGAAGGCGTGCTTTGTTGCCAATAGGTAAAACTGCAGAGAGGGCGTTGCCAAGCGGCAAAATCAACATGGCAATTGAAATTAAAATTTGCACTGTGAAATTTGTGCTCTAAACGCAGGCAGAGACTATTTCATTTTGAAGAAGCACATGCGAAGTAATTGACAGCGCTGAGGCGGGAGAGGCAAGGTAGGTGTCTGCGTCCAAACAATCAATGTAAGCAAGGTTGTGTGTTAGTGTGGGAAAGCGAAGACAGCACTTTCCTAAAATTGCCTCAGCTAAGCTGTGGGGATTAGGTCTTTTTCGCTGTTGATGTAGATAAAGCGTGCATCACCCCAGAGTTTTTCAAGACCGTAAAAGGCGCGTCGCTCTTTGAGAAAGACATGCACAATGACTGTAATGTAATCGAGTACCATCCAAGTCTGTTCGCGAATTTCACGGTGTGCAGGTTTTTGACCCTCTTCAAGCAAGCCGTCGTAAATGGCATCGGTAATCGCTTTCACTTGTCGATCTGAATCTGCTGAGCAAATCACAAAAAAGTCTATAGAATCGGAGAGTGTGTGCACATCGAGGAGCGTAATGTCGTAGCCCTTTTTGCTGAGGGCAAATTCAGCGATGCGCCGCGCCAAGCGTTCTGATTCACTGATTTCAACAACGGCAGGCGAAGGTTGCAACTCAAGGTGCGCCGTCTTAGCACGCGAGCCAGTTTTACTACCTTGCGCACGTGTTTTGCTCGATGTTTTCGCAGTTGATGACGTACGCTTTGATTGAGATGAAGCGCGAGTCATCTTAGACGATGTTCGAGGTAACTTTTCGGACGCTGATTTTTTCGACAAAGGATGCTCTGGGTTGAGTTACCAAACTTTTTTGACACAAAAATATACTTTAGCTTTTGCTATGGAAAAAAAAGCCTATGTAGAAATCTCCCTGTCCATCGGCGCAGAATACTTCGATGTGGCTATTGCGCTGCTAAGTCAGATTGGCTATGAGGCATTCTGGGAAGATGGCGATACACTCCGAGCCTATATGTCAGCAGCCATGTGGAACGCTGCGCGAGAATGTGCCACGCAGGCGGCTTTAACCGAAGCGTTAGGAAGGTCAGTTGCTATGCATGTTACCTTTCTTGAGGAGCGCAATTGGAATGCCGAATGGGAAAAAACACTTGTCCCAATAGAGGTCTCCTCACGCATTGTGATTGTGCAGTCTGGAAAAACTGTACCTAACCTTGAGGGTCGCCTCACACTTGAGATTAACCCGAAGATGTCTTTTGGAACAGGTTACCATGAAACCACACGCCTGATGATTCGCACGCTTGAGATGACAATGCAGCCGACGGACTTTGTGCTTGATATCGGCACGGGTACAGGTGTGCTGGCAATAGCTGCACGCAAATTGGGCAACCGCAATCCGATTCTTGCACTCGACAATGATGAATGGTCGGTAAAAAAACGCTTTGGAAAACATTGCAGCAAACCAATGCGAAGACATAGAGGTCGAGCAACTTGATGCGCTAAGCGACCTTGAGCGTGTGCTTGCGCTGCAGCCGTGGACATTGATTTTGGCAAACTTAAATCGCAATGTACTCGAAAGACTTCTGCCGCAGTTAGCATCACACGTCCCTCAAGCTAAGGTGATGCTCTCAGGGATTTTGAAATACGACCGTGATTGGCTGGACCAACGGCTTTGCCAACTGCATTACAATATGCTCTCTCTGAGTAGTGAAGGCGAGTGGCTGTGTGCCCTTGCGGCGCAGTCAAACAAACAGGCATCGCTATTGTAACTCGAACCAAAAACACAAATGAAACGAATCGCCACGCTTGATATTGGTACAAACACTACCCTGCTACTTATCGCCGATTTGGATACGGCAACAAAAACCCTCACGACAATTCTCAATGCACAAGAAATCGTGCGTTTGGGCAAAGGTGTCGATGCCGCTGGAAATATCAATGCTGATGCGGTAGCGCGGCTTATCGAGTGCCTAAAAAAATATCTGCAGCTGATTGAACAATATGGCGTGCAGCAGATTGTGGCGGTTGGCACAAGTGCGCTGCGTGATGCGAACAATCGAAATGAAGTCATTGAGCGTGTAGCTAAAGAAACAGGCATTTGCATTGAGACCATTTCAGGTGCAGAAGAAGCCGAACTGACCTTTCTCGGTGCAGTGGCAGGCTGGCATGATTTACCTGCACCCTTTATGGTGATTGACATTGGCGGCGGCAGCACGGAACTGGTCTTAGGGTCGGCAGGTGGCATAGAGGCGCGTGTAAGTTTAGATATTGGCGCCGTGCGTGTCAGTGAGCGCTTTTTTTCAGCAGCGCCGCCCACAGTAGATGAACTCAATGCGGCAACACAATGGATTACTGAAAAAATCGCAAATGAGCTTGCCCTCCTTATTGAAGGACGCGAGTGTGTGTTTGGCGTGGCAGGGACAATTGTTACACTTGGACAACTTGCCAAGGGATTGCCACGATTTTCGGCAGAGTTGCATGGCTTTACGCTGCACTATCAAGAGGTGCAGCGTTTGAGTGAGGTCTTTGCACGCTCGACTGTAAAGGAGATAATTGAACTTGGGGTTGAGCCTGGCAGAGCTGATGTTATCTTGGCAGGCTCACTGATTTTGCGTCAATTTATGCGGCTCTTTGCAACAAAAGCTATTACTGTAAGTGTGCAGGGATTGCGCTACGGCATTGCGCAGCGTGCACTACACGCCTTGCTAAATTGATAAATTACCTGCACCAGAAACTTTTGCATTTCACTTCGCAACCTTCATAAATTCTTGTGCCGTGCAACGCCCCACAAGTTGCCGCGCAAATGAAGCAATAATTCACAATTATCCACAACACAATGCAACGACGCGACTTTCTCAAACTTACAGGTCTTGGTATTGGCGCAGCGCTGATACCACTCCCTGCTTTCTCAATGCCCATCAGCGAAGAAGAAGCACGCACGCCCATAATGGACTTTGCTGACAAAAAACGACTTGCAGATATCGGATTGAACACCGCTAAAACGCTAGGCGCAACATACTGCGACGTGCGGATTAGTCGCAATCTGAATCAAGCTATTTTCACACGCGAAGACCGGGTGCAAGGTATCGTCAACTCACAGTCTTTCGGAGTTGGGGTGCGCGTGATTGCAAATGGCACATGGGGCTTTGCCTCAACCAATACAGTTAATGCAGACGGTATAAAAAAGGCGACGGAACGCGCAGTTGCAATCGCTAAAGCGAACTCGCGGCTGCAAAAAGAGCCTGTCAAGCTTGCGCCACAAGCCGCACAAGGCGAACAGACTTGGAAAACACCCATCGAAAAGAATGCTTTCGAAGTGCCGATTGCCGATAAAGTCAAACTCCTGCTTGAAGTCAATGCCGAAGCCATGCGCGCAGGGATTCGCTTCGTGAACTCGCAACTGTTTATGATCAATGAGCAAAAGTTTTTTGCCTCTACAGACGGCTCTTACATCGACCAA
>NSLH01000004.1 GCA_002763895.1 [Chlorobium] sp. 445 | reverse complement strand
ATTGGCATTGCGCCTGGCGCAAACATCAACTACGAGACAGGCTACGCTGTCTTTGAAGCCACACACGGCACGGCACCAAAATATGCAGGACAAGACAAAGTCAATCCCGGCTCGGTGATTCTTTCGGGTGAGATGATGCTGCGCTATCTGGGTTGGACCGAAGCCGCCGACCTTATCATCAAAGGCTTGAACGCTGCCATCGGACAAAAGACCGTAACTTACGACTTCGCCCGCTTGATGGAAGGCGCAAAAGAAGTCAAGTGCTCAGAATTTGCGAAAGAAATCGTAAAAAACCTCTAAGCAATGTGATAATTCTTCATTATACCTTTATAGTGTCCGAGCTGTGCATCTTTACACTATCCCGCTCGCCTATATTTACTGCGCCAATCCAGCGGTAGCGATTGAACGTATCGCGGTTTTTGTTGCAGACAATTTGAAAACAGGTCGAGCTGCCTTGCTTGGCAATTTCAACTGACCAGCCCAAAAAGATTTGATACATTCTAAACCAGTAGATTCCATATTTTTCCACAATCTTGCTCTCGTTGTGCATCCAGTTTTCATACCACAAATCAATTGTACGCGAATAGTGAATACCAATGTTCTCAACACTGTGAATTTCAAAACCCACACGCTCTAAATTTTTCACGACAAAACTGAGTGGCATACTGGCATCTGCACCCGAAAAAATGTACTTGTTCATGAACAGTCCCCAAACCGTGTCCTCGTTCATGATTGGCGCAAAGATGCCTGGACGCGCACGCAGTCCTGCAATTTGCAGGTAGAACAAACCGTCATCGTCGAGCAAGTTATAAACCTGAGCCATGAATTTTTTGAAGTTCTTGATGCCGACGTGTTCTGCCATCTCAAGACAGGTGATTTTGTGATATTTTTTCTCTGGGATATCACGATAGTCCATGCGCATAATTCGTGCACGGTCTTCCATGCCGTTCTCACGGATTTGATTCATGCCCCAATCTACGCCGGCTTGTGCAATCGTAATCCCTGTGGCATCAACGCCGTAGTGCTTGGCAAGATACATCACCAGCGTGCCCCAGCCGCAGCCGATATCGAGCAGTTTTTCACCAGCCTTCAGTTGAATCTTCTGCGCGACTAAGTCCATCTTGCGGTCTTGCGCAACTTCCAGCGACTCATCAGTTGCATGAAAAAACGCTGATGTATAGACCATTCTCGGACCTAAAAACCAGCTAAAAAAATCGTTTCGGTTATCATAGTGGCTGCGCACGATGCGCTCGTCTTGCTCTTTGGAGTGAATCAATACTTCGGGGATAAAGCGCGTAAAGAAAAATTTGTAATGCTCATCGATGAACACATATTCAAAAACATCGTTTTTGTGTTTCATAAGACGCTTGAAATCGCCGACGACGTCAATGTCGCCTCGCATATAGTCTTCAATGAAGTAGCCGATAGGAACTTTTGCGCGACTGTAGCGCGCCGAGAGACGTGGCTTTTTAAGCTCTACGAAATCTGAAATCTTTGGCATTGATGCTGTGTATTATTTGGTAGTAGATATTTAGCGGTATTGTTTAGTCGTACTGAGCGGTACTGTAATACGATAATACAATACACTGCTGAAAGATAGCATCATACGCATTAACGTAGATTCATGCACATTTTTACTTGGTGCATGCGTAGGTGCAGTGGTAGGCTGGGTTGCTATCACACCAGCAGCTGGATATGTAAGCGTAGGTGCAAGTCTCTTCATCGGTACTGTAGCCAGTATCATTAGCAATCTTGCCGTGCACTGGAAAAATCAATCCACGCTAGACGATACGCTCGATGTCTTCCCCTGTCATGGCATTGGTGGTATTGTGGGGGTCATTGCAACCGGCATCTTTGCGCAGGATGTAGGGCTTGCATTTGGAAAGACAGAAACATTTTTCTATCATCTTCTCAATTATTCCGCTGCGCGTCAGAGAAGAGCAGGAAGAAGCAGGTCTTGACATCAGCCAGCATGGTGAATCAATAGATGAAGTAACAACAGTACATGTATCAGGCGAACATAGCACGAAGACAAGTGCACCAAGCACCTTAGTAAATTGAAAGTGAAAGCAGACAAAGATGAGACAAAAGTCAGTAAAACACAGTGAGTAAGAGCAAGCGAGAAGGGCAAAAATTAGAAGGAGGAAAGGAGAATAACATATTCCTGTTTTCTTGGAAACGAAAAGTTGTTACCTGAACTTAAACCCTGCTCGCCGCAGGGTTTTTATTTTGCATCATCGGTGATGTATCTTTCAGAAAATGTTTAGCTCAACTAATCTATGCAAACAACGCTTTCACTTTCTTTTCCATCTTTGGCAAAAGATGCTGCAATCGTAATAGGATTTGCTGCACTGACGGCACTGGGTGCACAACTTGAAATCCCGCTGTATCCTGTACCAATGACGATGCAAACCGCAGCAGTGTTATCTGCAGGCGTCTTTGCAGGTGCAAGACTGGGTACAACAAGTCAGATACTCTACCTCGTAGCAGGGCTATTCTTGCCAGTCTATTCAGGTGGTGCGATGGGACCAGCACATCTTTTTGGACCAACGGGCGGATACTTACTTTCTTTTCCAGTTGCAGCGTATGTGGTCGGTATGCTGGTGAATCGTGAGCATAATGTCGTTCAAGCCTTCATCCGAATTGTTTTAGCAAGTCTCGTGATCTTTGCGATAGGTGCAGCATGGCTGAAAGTGGCATTGCAACTCTCCGCAGAAGCTACACTCGCTCAGGGTGTATATCCGTTTCTCATTGGCGATGTGCTCAAGTGCGCTCTCGTTGCAGCTAGTTTCTGGGCATGGTGTGCGCTAAAAAATCAAGCGCGAACTTAATGAGTGCTAAAACGGTTTTTACATCAAACAACTTCAATCACTAAACCTCGAAAGGAGACATATATGAGTTCAGTAGCAGAAACGCTGATTGATGCGCCAGCTACGACATCTGCCATCAACCTGACTGCTGGCGCTGCAAATGAAGTGCGCCGCATCATGGCGGAAAATAAAATTCCCGAGGCTATAAGCTGCGCGTGGGCGTTACAGGTGGCGGTTGCTCTGGTATGAGCTATGCGCTAGGCTTTGATATGCAAAAAGAAGGTGACGATGTCTATGTAACCAGCGGCATTGAGGTCATTGTGGATCGTCGACATTTGCTGTACCTCAATGGCGTAACGATTGACTACACAGACGGACTGCAAGGTCGTGGCTTTACCTTCAACAACCCGAATGCAACGAAGACCTGCGGTTGTGGCAGTTCGTTCTCGGCATAACTCAACTAAGCCTTAAAAAGTAAAGGGCGTTGCACAAACGCCCTTTTTCTTTTTCTGCGCAGGTGCAAAGCGCTAAAGTTGTGCAAGCAACTCACGTGACTCACGCTTATTTTGCTTATCGCCAGCAACCATCATAGGCAAGGAGAGAGCGGCTTTGAGGTGCTGGCGTGCATCTTCATCGCGTCCGAGCTTGATAAGCACCTTAGCGTAGGCATTGCGGTAGTAGATGACAGAAGGCTGAAGTGACACGGCTTTGGCAAGATATTTTTCAGCGTACTCGAAACTGCCCTCAGGTAGACCGCCAAAGAAAAGTTTGACAAAGGTACGCGAAACAAAATCCAAGTTTGCTAGTTCGTAGTGCCAAATCCCGAGAATAGCATTTGCCATGGCATTGTTGGGATTAAGTGCAAGAGATTTATCAGCGAAATTTTTTATCTCTAAGCCTAACTTGATTTTCTCTTCACCGCCACGAAAGAGTGCAATCTGCCCAGTTACCTGTCCGAGTCGCGCGTAAATTTCCGAACCCCACTCAGCGCTCGTGGAATCTAGTTGCAAGGCATCAAGCAAAATGGCGCGTGCTTTCAGATACATCGCTTCCTGTTGCGATCTAGGCTTCTGATACCCACCAAAAAATAAGCATCGGACATTTTGAGCAAAACTTCAGGGCTGCATGAGATATTCTTGGCTTCCTCGTAATACTTTATGGCAAGGTCGTAGTTGAAGGCACGGTAAGCAGAGTCGCCTGAAGCAATCATATCTTTGGCTTTTGCGATATCATCATGCGACATAGAAAATGCTACCTGTGAGACACTTAGTGCAAAAGAGAAAAAAAAGATAAAGAAAAAATTTCGCTTCATATCGGTTCTGTTTAGTTTTTGCGTTGAGCAAAAGCGTTGAGAGCAAAATTCAAATGTGCCTTAAATCATTTCAGTAAAATTTCAAAGCCAAGAGGCTATGAACGGCGCAACTCAGGTAAATTGTAACTGATGCCTTTCCACTTCACTTCTCGGCTGAAAGCCAAGACCACAGGCACTGCAAACACAAAGAGGAAGTAGTAAAGCTCAAAAAGTGGAAATGCCCAGAATGTGTGCAACTGCCGCAAACGAATAAGAACAGGTAAAAGGATTAGGGTATCAGCAAACAATTTTACGCTCAGTGCAGCAAATGCTATCGTGAGAGGCATCACAAAGAGTGCCATAATTGGCAAGAGATGTGCAATGAACATAAATGCAGCAAGGAGGGTCTGCACGAAACTGGCATCCAAACCACCGAGCGACCAGCGGCGCTTTTGCTCATAGAGTTCAGCAAGTGTCAGCATCGGCTCAGTTTGATTATGCGTGGCGTAGAGAAGTGGGAAGACAATTTTCCAGCGCGATTTCAAAATGGCTTGAAAGAGAGCGAAATCTTCGGTTACACTGAACTTGATACGTGCGTAGCCACCGATTTCATCATAGGTGCGTTTGCGAAAATTAAAATTATTACCGATACCGCCGATGGGAAATCCAAGTGAAGCTCGTCCTGAACTGATACCGAGAATATAGCACCAGTCGAGCAGTTGCATGGTGGCAAACGCGTTGATGGGTTTCGGAACAGTAATGCCACAAACAAGCCCGACATCATCGGTGAAGTATTTGATGGTCTCGCGTATCCAAGTCGGTTGGACCGTACAGTCCGCATCGGTCATCATAATGAACTCACCACTGGCGCGCTGCACGGCTTGATGAATTGCGTTAGCTTTGCCGCAAATCGGTTGATTCTGGTCTGCATGGATGAGTTTAACGAAAGGATACATCTGGCTATATCGCTCGACAATCTCGCATGTGTCATCAGTCGAGGCGCCATCACTGATGATGATTTCAAGTTTATCCTTTGGGTAATCGAGCTGAACCAGCGAGTCGAGTGTGCGCCCGATGTTGCGCTCTTCGTTGCGTGCGGCAACGACAACTGTTACACGTGGCAGGGTGTGCCACACTGTTGTTTTCGGCAAATTGAACAATCCAAGTGAAATAACAAATTGCTGAACGACATACGCGATCATCACAGCGAATGTCGCCCAAAGAAAAGTGTCGCTCATTAAGGTGAGTTTAGCTACGTTTGGAGTTTGAAAGGCGCAGTTTATATTTGCCGCTTTCAGTTTCAAAAAGCTAGTAAAACGCTTTCACAAAAATACACAAACGAAACTTCAAATCTTAGGATGCAATATGGCACTTATGAATAAAATGCGCGACAAGATGCACATCGTGCTCTATGTGCTCGTTGGCGCATTTCTTCTTACGATTGTCTTTGAGTGGGGAATGAATTTTACGGGGATGAGCTCAAGACGTGGCAGCGACGTTGGTGTGGTCAACGGCAAACCTATTTCTTTCAGAGAATATGAGACGCTCTACCGCAATTACCTCGAGCAATACCGTCAGCAACTTAAAGGACAAGAAATTGATGATCAGACAGAATCGCGTATTCAGGAGCAAGTCTGGGAATCGCAAGTGATGAAAATTTTGCTCGATGAAGAGTATGAAAAATTAGGCTTGAAAGTGAGCGATAAAGAAATCACCGATGAAATTTTCTCGGACAATCCGCCACTGGTGATTGCGCAGCAATTCCGTAACCCTGAGACTGGGCAAATTGACCGAGAGCGACTCAACAGTGCGATTGCAGATCCGCGCAACAAACAAGCCTGGATTCAACTTGAGCAATACATCAAGCAGCAGAAATTGCAAGAGAAAATGCAGACGCTGCTGACAGAGTCTTTACGCAGCACCGATAGTGAAGCGCGTCAAAAGTTTGACATGCAGCATACCAAAGTGAGCGGTAAGTTTGTGCTCTTCGATATGTCGCGCGCCAAGTCTGATAGTGCCTATTATGTCTCTGATGCGGAAATCAAGTCGTATTTCAATGAACATAAAGAAGAATATCGTCAAGAACCCACACGTGAAGCCTTGTATGTCTTTTTCCCAACCGACCCCACTGAAGCTGATAAAGAGCTCATCAAGAAAGAGTTAGAAGCGCTCAAAAAAGAATTTGCAGAGACAAAGAACGACACCGATTTTGTGCGCTTGCATAGCGATTCACCGCTCACCGAGAAGACACTGCGGCGCGGTCAGTTACCTGTTGAAATCGATACACTGGTTTTCAAGCCAGACACAAAGGTTGGAACCGTGCTCGGTCCAGTGCAAGATTTTGCATTCAATGAGTTTAAGCTTATCAAGATCACGTCGCTGAAAACTGATGCAGAGCTGCAAGTGCGCGCCTCGCACATTCTCTTAAAGCCCTCAGGCAGCACCAAAGCAGATACAGCAAAGACCATTGCCGAAGCAAAGGAATTGATGGCAAAAATCAAGAAGGGTGAAAGTTTTGAGAAACTCGCACGCGAAAAGTCTCAAGACCCGGGCTCTGCAGCAAGTGGTGGCGACCTGAACTGGTTTGGCAGAGGCAGAATGGTCAAGCCATTTGAAGAAGCCTGCTTCAAAGCTAAAGTTGGAGAGCTGATTGGACCTGTACAAACGCAGTTTGGAATTCACATCATCAAAGTTACAGGACGAGAAAGCCGTGAGTTCAAAGGCATAGAACTGACAAAGAAGATTGTACCGAGTGCTGCAACACTCGAAAAGCAGCGCCGCGTGGCAAGTGAATTTGAGTTTGAAGCACGCGAAGTCGGCTTTGACTCTGCTGCACAGCGTTCGTTCTACACAGTACGCGAAACTGGCGTTTTCTCACGCAACGGCTATGTGCCCATCATTGGGTACAACAACGCCATGGCTCGCTGGGGCTTTCGCGCTAAGCTTGGTGAAATTAGTCCTGTCATTGAAGCCAAAGATGGCTTTGCCGTGATGAAACTGACATCCATCAACGACGATGGTTATCGCAAATTCGACGACGGCTTGAAGCAAGAATTGAAAACAAGAATCATTCGTGAAAAGAAAATGCAAGACCTGCGCAAGTTGGCAGAGGAGATTTGGACCAAATGCGAAGGCAGTTTAGAGCGCGCTGTTGCGTTAGATTCACTCCTTCGTATTAGCGAGACAGGGACTGTAACACTCTCAAATCCTACCATTCAAGGTATTGGTTACGACGCTAATCTTGCCTCTGCACTTTCTGCATTAGAAGTCGGTGTGCTCTCCAAGCCGATTGATACGAATAGAGGCGTGATACTGGCGGTACTCACAGAGAAGACGAAAGGCAAAGACGAAGATTTTGAGAAAGAAAAGGAAGCGCTGCGCAAGCAAATTGCAGAGGATAAGCGTGGGCGCATTGTGCAAGAGTGGACACAAGCCTTGAAGAGACAAGCGCAGATTCAAGACAATCGCTCGCTTTTCTACTAAATCTTTTGTAAATTTCTGAGCAATACGCTAAATTTGCAGCCCTTTTGTGAAGCGTGCTGGTGTAGCTCAGTTGGTAGAGCAGCTGATTTGTAATCAGCTGGCCGGGGGTTCAAGTCCCTCCACCAGCTCAAAGACGCTAAGTTCTGATTTCTGGTGGAAGTGACCGCTTAGGTGTTGAAGTGATGGTCTAGCAGGTTAGTGTCTAACAACACTTCGCATGTTGATGCGCGCCAAGTTCTAAAAGCGAATCTTCAAAAAAGGGTAGGTAGCGAAGTGGTCAAACGCGACTGACTGTAAATCAGTTGACTTATGTCTTCGGAGGTTCGAATCCTTCCCTACCCACACAGAAATCAAAGGGACATGCTGATGTAGCTCAGTTGGTAGAGCACGTCCTTGGTAAGGACGAGGTCACCGGTTCAATCCCGGTCATCAGCTCAAGCTAAACGACAGGTGGGCAGTGCAGCAAAGTCATTGCGCTCAAAGCGCGTTCAAATAACGGCGTAAGTGCCCACAAGGTTTGCATGTGTCGGTGCGAGAGTTGATGATAACTTTCAGCAAGGACTGACTTACGGGTGTAGCTCAATTGGTAGAGCAGCGGTCTCCAAAACCGCAGGTTGTGGGTTCGATTCCTACCGCCCGTGCGGCATATACCAAAAATTGAATGACAGAGTTAAATCTTAAATCCTAATGCTTCTAACATTTTAGCATGGCGGAAAATAAAGTATCGCTTGGCGCGCGTATTTCAGGCTACTACAACGATGTGGTTAGCGAAATGAAAAAAGTAACTTGGCCTACTCAAGAGGAGGTCAAGGAATCTACGCTGGTCGTGCTGACTGTCTGTGGGATTTTGGTGATTGGTACCTTTATCGTCGATGAAACGCTCAGTTTTTTGATTAAGAAATTGGTTTCGCTGCTGTAACATAAACGAAGGAAGAAGGAAGGTTAAAAGCATATAGGCAATGAGTGAACAAACTGAAGAAAAACAAGCCCAGAGTACAACGACGCCACTCTCCCTCTCTGGAGAACGCCGCTGGTACACGGTAAGAACATATTCGGGACACGAGCGCAAAGTAAAAGAGCATATTGATAAGGAAGTGGCAAAGCAAGGCTTGCAAGATAGATTGTCGCAAGTCTATATCCCGTACGAGAAATTTGTGGAAGTCAAAGACGGAAAGAAAAAAAGTCGCACGAAGAATGCGTTTCCGGGCTATGTGTTAGTTGAAGCGATTTTAGACAAGCAGACGAAGAACCTTATTCTGGATACCCCTTCCGTGATAGGCTTTTTGGGTATCAACGATGTGCCGACGCCGCTTCGCCCTGATGAGGTAAAGCGACTACTTGAGCCACAAGAAGAACAAGAACGGCGAGTGTCAATGAAAGCGCCGTTCGAGATTGGCAGTACGGTCAAAATCATTGATGGACCATTTAATTCGCTAACGGGGGCAGTGCAAGAAATCAATGCCGAGAAAATGAAGGTGAAAGTGCTCATTAACTTCTTTGGCCGCAGTACCCCAACCGAAGTGGACTTCTCGCAGGTAAAATTGATAACGGGAAATTAAGTAATTCTAAAGCGACATGGCAAAAAAGATTACGGGCTACGTCAAACTTCAAATTCCAGCAGGTCAAGCTAATCCTGCGCCGCCGGTGGGTCCCGCGCTGGGTCAAAAGGGCGTCAACATTATGGAGTTTTGCAAACAGTTCAACGCAAAAACGGCAGCGCAACAGGGATTGATTATTCCTGTTGTCATCACGGTCTATTCCGACAAGTCGTTTAGCTTTGTTACCAAAACACCACCGGCACCAGTGCTCTTGCTCAAAGAAGCAAAAATTGAGAAGGGCTCAGCTGAGCCCAACCGCACAAAAGTGGGAAAGGTAACGCGCGCGCAGATTCGCAAAATTGCTGAACTGAAATTGCCTGACCTAAACACCACGTCCATTGAAGCTGCCGAAAGAATGATTGAAGGCACAGCAAAAAATATGGGCATTACGGTCGAGGGATAAAGTTTTCTTCAACTGTGGGAGACACTGCAACAGTGTCGCCAAAACCACTTGATTTACGATGGCAGGAAAAAAATACAAGCAAGCGTTAGCTAAGATTGACCAGAAAAAAGAATACGAGGTCTTAGAAGCTGTCGCTAAAATTAAGGAAATCAGCACGACAAAGTTCGATGCATCCGTCGACATTGCAATGCGTTTAGGTGTCGATCCAAGACAAGCTGATCAAGTCGTGCGGGGCACTGTGGCATTGCCACATGGCACAGGCAAAACCGTCCGGGTGTTAGTGATGTGCAAAGAAAATAAGCAACAGGAAGCCAAAGAAGCAGGTGCGGACTATGTAGGACTTGCCGAATATGTCGAGAAAATTCAAGGTGGCTGGACGGATGTGGATGTTATTATCGCTACACCAGATGTCATGGGTGAAGTAGGTAAGTTAGGTAAAGTGCTGGGCCCGCGTGGCTTAATGCCTAATCCGAAATCGGGTACTGTAACGATGGATGTTGCCAAAGCTGTTAAAGAAGTCAAAGCAGGAAAAATTGAGTTTCGTGTTGACAAAGCTGGGGTTGTGCATGCAGGGATTGGCAAGGTTTCGTTTGATGAGAAAAAGCTGGCTGAGAATGTGCAAGCCTTCATTAGTGCAATTATGCGTGCAAAGCCCGCGGCAGCAAAAGGTCAGTATGTCAAAAGCATTTACCTTTCAAGTACGATGTCGCCCAGCGTGAAAATTAAGCGCGATGTGGCTGTCTAAAAACTCTAAACCATAGCAAGGAAGATGAAACGACCTGAAAAAGAACAAGTGGTTGAGAAAGTCGCTGAAAAAATGAAGCGTGCGACAGCGTTTTACCTCACTGAATTCCAAGGGATGACCGTAGCACAGACGCAAGAGCTGCGCAACGAGCTGCGTAAATCGGGTATTGAATATAAAGTTGTCAAGAATACCCTAATCAAAAAAGCTATTGAGCGCGCACAACTTTCCGATAAACTCTTTCCAGCGCTCAAGAACACCACGGCGATTGCCTTTGGCTACGATGATCCGATTGCGCCAGCAAAAATCTTGAAGAAATTTTCGGAAGGAAATGACAAACTCAAGTTCAAAGGCGCATCCGTTGAGGGGCAGGTCTTTGACCACACGCAGTTGGCAACAATTGCCACGATGACCAACAAGGTAGAAAACATTGGCAAGGCGCTGGGGATTATTAATCAAACGATTGCTGGGGTACCGATGACCATCAATGCAGTAATGCGGAATCTGGTGAATGTGCTTGACCAAATCGCCAAACAAAAAGCTGCTAGCGCGCAGACTTAGGAAATTACGCACTCTTAAAATTACGCACTCAACTTAACTCTCGGCGAATGGCTTCTACGTTCGCCGATACAAACTGAAAAGGACAAAGAACAATGGCATCAGTCGACACGCTCGTTGAAGAAATTGGAAAACTTACGCTCACCGAAGCTGCCGAGTTAGTCAAGGCATTAGAAGCAAAGTTCGGTGTAACGGCAGCAGCGCCTGTGATGGTTGCAGGTGCAGCGCCTGCAGCGGGTGCAGGCGCAGGTGCAGCGGCACCTGCCGCGCCCGTTGAAGAGAAAACAGAATTTGATGTTATTCTCAAGAGCAGTGGCGCAAACAAAATCAATGTCATTAAAGTGGTGCGTGCTGCTACAGGCTTAGGGCTCAAGGAAGCCAAGGATCTGGTCGATGGCGCGCCGAAAACTGTCAAGGAAGCCATGCCAAAGGCAGATGCTGAGAAACTCGCAAAAGAACTGCGTGATGCGGGCGCAGAAGTAGAGCTGAAATAAGTTGCTCTTGCAAGCGTAAGTAATGCAAAACCGCTAAGCTCCATCTTGCTCAAACAAGATGGGGCTTTTCTCTTTTCTATTTTCAAAAAAATTGTTACGACAACTTGCGGGGAACTTGATTTTGTTATTATATTGTTGATTGCCAGTAAGGTAACCGTTCCATAAATCTCTTAAGAAGACTTCTAGACTTGACGCGTAGGCAAGGAATTACGAGGCGGTTGAGTGGCAACAAGACTGTAGCAGGTTTTGTAGCCTTCAAGCGCTGGGTGATTATCCCTTCTCAAATCTGCATTGAATACGGTTTCACAACAAGTTAACTCTTCAAAAGCGAGGCGACCGTGAAAGCAAAGACTTCCAAGAAAAAGGTAGAGCGCATTTCTTTCTCAAAAATTCAGCAGATCATTGAGCCGCCAGATTTGCTCAAGGTGCAACTGCGCTCATTCAAAGATTTTATTCAAGATGATGTCCCTCCAGAGCAGCGTAAAAACAAAGGCTTGGAAAGTGTCCTACGCAGCAGTTTCCCGATTACAGATACACGCGGGCTATATCTGTTGGAGTATATCAGTTACACGATTGATAAACCGCGCTATACCGTAGAGGAATGCATCGAGCGTGGTTTGACATATGAAGTTTCGCTTAAAGCCAAACTCAAACTCTCACTTAAAGACGAGCCAGAAGAAACGGATTGGAAGGAGACAATCGAGCAGGAAGTGTATTTAGGTAAAGTGCCATATATGACCGACCGTGGCACATTCATCATCAATGGTGCAGAGCGTGTGATTGTAGCGCAGTTGCATCGCTCGCCGGGTGTGGTGTTCAGCGATAGCACGCATCCGAACGGTAAGAAAATCTACTCTGCGAAAATTGTACCGCTGCGTGGCTCGTGGATTGAATTTGTTACCGACATCAACAACTTGATGTATGTCTATATCGACCAAAAGAAAAAGTTTTTGGCGACCACACTTCTGCGTGCGCTCGGCTTTGCAAAAAACGATGAAATCCTGCGGCTCTTTGACCTCATGGTTGAAATGCCTGTCAAAAGAGATGATGCCAACGAGGAACTCATTGGTCGCTACTTAGCCACAGATGTGGTCAATACGCAAACAGGTGAGGTGATTACGGCAGGGACGCAAATTACCGATGAACATATTGAACAGTTTCTCAGTGCTGGCATTACAAAAGTGAAGGTGACGCGCAGCGAGAAAGAAATGGATATTGACCGCACGATTATCCTGAACACACTCGCAAAAGATGAATCGCATACCGAAGAGCAAGCGCTAGAACAAATCTATCGTGAATTGCGCTCAAACGAAGCTCCTGACATTGAAGCGGCACGTGGACTCCTAGAACGCACATTCTTCAATAACAAAAAGTATGACTTAGGCGATGTAGGGCGCTACCGCTTGAACAAAAAATTAACCGCCGAGTTCAAGGAACTGCTCGAGATTCTAAAACGAGATGGTCAGCTGAAAAAAATCGCTGAGGGTTTAATTGAAAAATTTGGAATTGGCAAGTTTGATGAAAAAGGCATTAGCCCAGACTTTACCGTGCTCTCGCAGTTCGATATCATCGCAATTATGTATTACCTCATCAAATTGATGAATGGCAGAGTAGAAGTCGATGATGTCGACCATCTTTCAAATCGTCGGGTCAAGACGGTAGGGGAGCAATTAGCGGCACAGTTTCTCGTGGGACTGGCACGAATGTCGAAGAATGTCAAAGAGAAACTCAATGCTCGAGATGCAGAGAAAATTACCCCCTCAGACTTGGTGAATGCTCGTACGGTCTCGAGCGTGATTTCAAGTTTCTTTGGTACAAGCCAACTCTCGCAATTTATGGACCAGACGAATCCACTAGCGGAACTGACAAACAAGCGTCGAACTTCCGCACTCGGTCCTGGCGGCTTGACGAGAGAACGTGCAGGTTTTGAAGTGCGTGATGTGCACTACACACACTACGGCCGGCTCTGCCCGATTGAAACACCTGAAGGTCCTAACATCGGTCTTATCTCATCGTTCTGCATCTATGCTGAAATTAATGAGAAGGGCTTTATTGAGACACCGTATCGCCCTGTAAAAAATGGGGTCGTTGAAAGCAAGCCGGTGTTTCTTTCAGCTGAAGATGAAGAAAACAAAATTACGGTGCCAGCCACGGTGCCGATGAAGAATGGGAGGTTAGCTGTAGAGAGTGTCCAAGCGCGCCGTAAGGGCGATTACCCGCTTGTGGAAGCCTCACAAGTCGATTACATCGATGTGGCGCCGCAGCAGATTGTGAGCGCTGCTGCAGCACTGATTCCCTTCCTTGAACACGACGATGCGAACCGTGCACTGATGGGGTCAAATATGCAACGTCAAGCTGTTCCGCTGCTCCGAGCAGAAGCCCCGCTGGTAGGCACAGGTCTGGAAGAAAAAAGTCGCACGCGATTCTCGCACGATGGTCATAGCAGAAGGCACAGGTACAGTAGAATATGTTGATGCAAATCAGATTGTGGTGCGCTACGACAAGCGGATCGACGATGATGCGGAAGGCTCTCTGATTGATGTCGACGAGACCGTCAAGACCTATCGCCTCACAAAGTTTTTCCGCTCAAACCAAGATACCTGCTTGAATCAGAAGCCGATAGTCTCGATTGGACAGCGCGTCAGAAAAGGTGATGTATTGGCAGATGGCTCATCGACGGACAACGGTGAACTGGCACTTGGCAAAAATGTGCTGGTTGCCTTTATGCCTTGGCGTGGATACAACTTTGAAGATGCAATTGTGATCTCTGAACGACTCGTAATGGAAGATGTTTATACTTCCATTCACATTCATGAGTTTGAGCTCACCGTGCGTGATACCAAGCGAGGTGAAGAACAATTCACGCGTGATATTTACAATGTCAGTGAAGAAGCCTTAAAGAATCTGGATGAGAATGGCATTATTCGCGTCGGTGCGGAAGTGAAAGAAAAAGATATTCTCATCGGCAAAATTACGCCGAAAGGAGAGAGCGATCCGACACCCGAAGAAAAACTGTTGCGCGCTATCTTCGGCGAAAAGTCCAGCGATGTGAAAGATGCTTCGCTGCACGCACCGCCGGGCATGCGAGGCACGGTAATTAAGACCAAGCTCTTCAGTCGTAAAAAGAAACTCGGCGAAGATGTCAAAGTGCGCCTAACAAAACTCGAGAAAGAATTTGATAAGAAAAAACTTGAGTTGCGCGAAAAATTCCTTGCGCGTCTTGTGCATTATCTGGGTGATAAGGAATCTATTGGGGTCAAAAACTTGCGCGGTGACACAGAAATCCGAAAAGGGACGCGTTTAGCAAAGATAACTTAGAGCCTTACACTGCGCTCAACAAGCTCGAGAAGTTGGATCTTGAACACGGCTTTGTAGAAGCCACCAAAACAAACAATCTGGTTCGACGCTTGATTGAAGAATATCGCCGTCGCATGAAGGACCTTGACGATGAACTGGAAAACGAAAAGTATAAAATCAATGTGGGCGATGAGTTGCAGCCCGGTATTGAGGAGTTAGCAAAGGTTTATATTGCGCAGAAGCGCAAGTTGCAAGTGGGTGACAAGATGGCGGGCCGGCACGGCAACAAAGGTGTGGTTGGCAAGATCGTGCCCATCGAAGATATGCCATTTATGGAAGATGGCACGCCCGTTGACATTGTGCTGAACCCACTCGGCGTGCCGAGCCGAATGAACATCGGGCAACTCTTTGAGACTTCGCTCGGATGGGCAGCAGAAAAACTCGGCGTCAAATTCGCAACACCCATCTTTGATGGGGCAACCTACGAAGAGGTACAAGAAAAACTCAAAGAAGCAGGCTTGCCTGTCAATGGCAAAATCAAACTCTACGATGGGCGCACCGGCGAAGCCTTCGATCAAGAAGTAACCGTCGGCGTCATTTACATGATGAAACTCTCACATCTGGTCGATGATAAGATCCATGCGCGCTCCACAGGGCCATACTCGCTGATTACACAGCAGCCACTGGGTGGAAAAGCACAGTTTGGTGGTCAGCGATTTGGTGAAATGGAAGTCTGGGCGCTGGAAGCCTACGGCGCATCGCACATCTTGCAAGAAATGCTGACTGTCAAATCCGATGATGTGCAAGGGCGAACGAAAACTTATGAAGCTATCGTAAAGGGGCAAAATCTGCCTGAACCCAGCGTTCCTGAGTCGTTCAACGTGCTTGTGCGCGAGTTGCAAGGTCTGGGTCTTGAGATTCGCATTGACGATAAGGTACCTTGATAGCGAGACTGCATGCCGAGCATGAGGCTAAACTGTTGAAAGGATATTCTAAATGTGAAGTGCGGCGACAGAAAAATCCATTTCCAAATAAGCAAAAGTGTAGAAGCAAAGGCAAAGATAAGCTAATGCGTTTGCAAAGGTCAGCAGCAGTGCCCTGCTTACAATGACAGGTCAGCAAAGGCAGCTGGGGAACAAAAAAGTAGGTCATCAAAGCTTATTTCAACCTTCTAAGAAGAAAAGGAGCTAACGCTATGGCATTGTTAGGCACAACTACGATTAAGCGAGACTTCTCAAAAATCAAAATCAGCATCGCCTCACCAGAGAGCATTTTGGCGCGTTCGCGTGGAGAAGTCTTGAAGCCTGAGACGATCAACTATCGCTCCTACAAGCCTGAGCGCGACGGCTTGATGTGCGAGAAAATCTTCGGGCCTACAAAAGACTGGGAATGTTACTGCGGTAAGTATAAGCGCGTGCGTTACAAAGGCATCATCTGCGATCGTTGCGGTGTGGAAGTGACGACCAAGTCGGTCCGACGAGAGAGAATGGGACATATCTCGCTGGCTGTGCCTGTGGTGCATACTTGGTTTTTCCGCTCTGTGCCAAGCAAGCTCGGCGCACTGCTCGATCTTTCGACAAAAGAATTAGAGCGAATTATTTACTACGAAGTCTATGTGGTGATCAATCCTGGAGAACCGGGCGAAAAGCAAGGCTTGAAGTTTATGGATCGCCTCACCGAAGAGCAGTACTACACAATTATCAGTGAGTATGAAGATAATCAAGATCTCGATGACAAAGACCCAAAGAAGTTCGTGGCAAAAATGGGCGGTGAAGCAATCAAGGCGCTGTTGAAGAAACTTGATCTCAATGAAGAAGCCAAGAAGTTGCGTGAAATCTTGAAAGAGACGAAGTCGGAGCAAAAGCGTGCCGATGCCTTAAAGCGACTCAAAGTGATTGAAGCGTTTCGCAATAGCTATCAGCCAGTTTCAAAAGAAAAACAAAAGAGGGATGAATTTTCACTAGAGCCGCCAGAGCCCTATGTGTATGAGGGCAATAAGCCAGAGTATATGGTGATGGATGTAATCCCCGTCATTCCGCCTGAACTCCGTCCGCTTGTGCCGCTCGAGGGTGGGCGATTTGCAACATCGGATTTAAACGATCTTTATCGACGTGTCATCATTCGCAACAATCGCCTAAAGAAGCTCATTGACATTCGTGCCCCTGAAGTGATTCTGAGAAATGAAAAGCGAATGTTGCAAGAAGCCGTTGATGCACTGTTCGATAACTCGCGTAAAGCGAATGCGGTTAAGGCAGGCGAAGGCAATCGCGCGCTAAAGTCGCTCTCAGATTCGCTCAAAGGCAAGCAAGGGCGGTTCCGTCAAAACTTGCTTGGTAAGCGTGTCGACTATTCCGGTCGCTCTGTGATTGTAGTAGGACCTGAGCTCAAACTGCACGAGTGTGGTTTGCCAAAAGACATGGCTATCGAGCTCTTCCAGCCCTTCGTGATTCGTCGCCTCGTAGAGCGTGGTTTAGCAAAGTCGGTCAAATCTGCAAAGAAGATGATTGACCGCAAAGATCGTGCGATTTGGGATGTCTTAGAGAAGGTCATTGATGGGCATCCTGTGCTGCTCAACCGAGCCCCTACGCTGCACCGCTTAGGCATTCAAGCCTTCCAGCCTGTGCTCATTGAAGGTAAAGCCATTCAAATTCACCCACTGGTCTGCACCGCTTTCAATGCAGACTTCGACGGCGACCAAATGGCTGTGCATGTGCCACTCTCGCAAGAAGCACAGATGGAAGCTATGGTGCTGATGCTTTCCTCGCACAACCTGATCTTGCCACAGTCTGGAAAGCCGGTAACGGTCCCCTCACAAGATATGGTCTTGGGTATCTACTACCTTACCAAAGAAGCCAAAGGAAAGCGCGGCGAGGGCAAAATTTTCAGCGACCCGGGTGAAGTCATCGTAGCTTACAATGAAGGCAAGGTCGATCTGCATGCGCGTATCATCTTGCGTTATGAAGGCACGCGCGACGAAAAAATCGATCTTTCGCGTGCACTGGAGATTGTAAAGACAGATGAACAGAAAAAGTGGCTTGAGCAGCAACTTAAAGATAAGAAAGTTATCGTAACGACAGTAGGTCGAGTACTGTTTAACCAAATTGTGCCGTCAGAAGTAGGGTATATCAACAAGGTGCTCGATAAGAAAGCCGTAAAAGATTTAATTGCGCAAGTGATTAACAAGGCGGGCAATGTGAAAGCGGTAGAGTTTCTTGATGCTATTAAGGAGGCAGGATTCACGTATGCCACGAAAGGTGGGTTATCTATTGCACTCTCCGATGCCATTGTGCCAAGTAAGAAGGAAGAGCTCATCAAAGGTGCGCAAAAGGATAACCTCAAAGTGATTAAAGAATACAATGCAGGTACACTGACAGAAAACGAGAAGTATAACAAAATTGTCGATGTGTGGCAGAAGGTAACGAATCTCGTGGCTGAGGAGTCGTATCAAACGCTGCGCAAAGACCGTGATGGGTTCAATCCGCTCTTTATGATGCTGGATTCTGGAGCGCGCGGTTCGCGTGAGCAAGTGCGTCAGCTTACAGGAATGCGAGGCTTGATTGCACGACCACAAAAATCAATGTCAGGTCAGCCCGGAGAAATTATTGAAAACCCGATTATCTCCAACCTCAAAGAAGGCTTGTCTGTACTGGAATACTTTATCTCAACGCACGGTGCAAGAAAGGGACTGTCGGATACATCGCTAAAGACAGCCGATGCAGGCTACCTGACACGACGCTTGCACGATGTGGCTCAAGATGTGATTGTCACTGAAGAAGACTGCGGCACGACACGCGGCATTGTGATTACGCGCCAGATGGAAGAAGAATCGGGCAATAAGATGAAGTTCCACGACCGTATTCGTGGGCGAGTGGCAGCGCGCGATATCATTGATGTCAATGACGACAGTGTGATTCTTAAAGCCGGCGAACTCATTACAGATGACATTGCTGATATGATTCGCGATCGAATGGGTGTAAATGAAGTTGAGATCCGCTCTGTGCTCACTTGCGAAACGCGACGTGGCATTTGCGCAAAGTGCTACGGTACAAACCTTGCCAAAAATCGCCTGGTTGAAGTCGGTGAAGCCGTCGGCGTCATTGCATCGCAATCAATCGGTGAGCCAGGTACGCAGCTAACTTTGCGTACCTTCCACCAAGGTGGTGCGGCACAAGGCGGTGTCTCTGAAACCGACATCAAAGCTATGTATGATGGACGCGTTGAGTTCGAGAACTTGCGCTTTGTAGAAGCCACACAGTTCAATGAATTAGGCGAAGAAGAGAAAGTATTCGTCGTAGTACGCAAAAATGGCATCATCAACATTGTTGATGAAATAACGGGTAAATCACTCAAAAAATACACGGTGCCTTACGGCGCAAAGCTGCACTGCACGGATGGGATGAAGGTCAAAAAAGAGATGCTGCTCTATACCATTGAGCCAAACAGTACCCCAATTATCTCGGAGTATAAAGGCACAGCAAAATTCATTGACATTGAAAAGGGGACGACCTACAAGGAAGAAATTGATCCGCAAACAGGCTACGTGCAGCGCGTCATTGTCAACTGGCGTTCTAAGCTCAAAGCGACCGATGTGCGCGAACCGCGTATTCAAATTGTAAGTGAGGAAGGTAAGGTGCTGGCAACCTACTCTATCCCAATCAAAGCCAGTTTGATTGTCTATGAAAACGAAACGGTGAAGCCAGGTGATGTGCTGGCTAAAGTGCCAAGAGACCTTGCCCGCATTGGCGGCGATATCACCGCAGGCTTACCGCGTGTAACTGAGCTCTTCGAGGCAAGAAATCCAGCCGATCCAGCTATCGTATCCGAAATCGATGGTGTCATCAAGTTTGGCACGCAAAAGCGCAATAACAAGCAAGTGTTCGTAGTAACCGAGTACGGTGAACAGCGCGAGTATCTCATTCCAATTGGCAAGCATATTCTTGTCAATGATGGAGATGAAGTCCGCGCAGGGGACGCCCTGACTGATGGCGCAATTGCACCTGAACGCATCTTAGCCATTCAGGGACCCAATGCGGTACAGCAATATCTTGTCAATGAAATCCAGAAAGTCTATCAGATCAATGCGGGCGTGGAAATCAATGACAAACATATTGAGGTCATCGTGCGTCAAATGTTGCAGAAAGTACGCGTAGAAGAACCAGGAGATACCTCGCTCTTGCCCGGTGATGTGGTCGACCGATTCTACTTCAAGGAAGTCAATGATGAGATGGCAACTAAAGTGCGCGTTACAGACAAAGGCGATGCGCCGCGTAGCATCAAAGAAGGTGAGCTTTATCCCAAAGATGAGATTCTCAAGCTCAACCGTGACTTAAAGAAAAACGGCAAGGAGCAAATTAAGTTTGAGCCAGCACAACTTGCCACATCGCAACCTGTGTTGCTGGGTATTACCAATGCTGCACTGCAAACGGAGAGCTTCATTTCTGCTGCCTCATTCCAAGAGACAACTAAAGTGTTAACTGACGCAGCGGTCGAAGGCAAGGAAGACTATCTCTTAGGATTGAAAGAAAATGTTATCGTCGGCAAACTGATTCCCGCAGGCACGGGCTTGAAGAAGTATCGAACGATGCGGCTATCAACCGAGCAGCGCTACATGGAAATCAGTTCGGCAACAAATGGTCAAGACGAAGAGCACGAAGAGACTGAAATTGGCGACTAAAAAAAGATGCAAAGAAAGTAAAAAGGCGACACAAAGTCGCCTTTTTACTTTGGGGCATAACTGAGGGGATTAATACCGCGAGTGCGAGGTATACTGCTCATCTCGATTCTCTAACTCGGTAGACCATCTCTTGCCATAGAAGAGAATGAGGAAGCAAACAACACAAAGCATAAGAGTAACGATAATTGTAAGCCAAAGTGCTGCGCTCTGCGAGAAGTGAAGGGCGAGTGCAGCGATGCCAAATATCAGGGAAAAGAGATAAATAAGCAGGGTGGTCTCACGCTGAGAGAGATTGAATGTAGCCATCAGGCGGTGATGCAGGTGCAGTTTATCAGCCTTGAATGGATGTTTGCCTGTCAGCAGACGGCGCATAGGAGCAAGTAGCGTATCCAAAATCGGGAAGATCATCGCCAAGATGGGAACAGGTGTAAAGACAGGAAGCGTAGCTTGCTCAGGCGAGAGAGAAAGACAGGCAAACATGAATCCGATGAACAGCGCACCAGTGTCGCCCATAAAGATGGATGCTGGATAAAAATTATAACGCAGGAATCCAAAAATAGCGCCGAGTAGCGCAGCATAGATAAGTGCGGTGGAGTTATTAGCGTTAATCAGCGAAGAAAATAACATTACAAATAAAGCGATAATCGAAACTCCGCCCGCCAAGCCGTCTAAGCCATCGACGAGGTTGATGGCATTGCAAATACCGATAATCCAGATAAGTGAAAGCCCTACAGAGAGCCATTCATGAAGCACAATAGGCTGACTCATGAAAGGAAGGTGAAGAAAAGTGATACGATAGGAGCCGCCATAGACAACAATAGCAGCAGCCACCGCTTGCATGAAAAACTTACGCTTAAAATCAAGACTGTAGAGGTCATCGACAAGCCCTGTAATCGAGATAATCATGCTACCGATGAGCACCGTCCAAAAATGTGTAAAAATAAACTCACCTAACTCTGGTAAGAGTAATCCTGTCGCAAGTAGCGAGAGTGCAAATGCAATGACGATAGCCACGCCGCCAATGCGAGGAATTCTCTCTGGATAAAGATGACGACGCACAGGCGACAAGTCTGAAAGGCACAGAAGATGCCACAGAATGCCAACATAAGGGGTTAAGAAAAGAGAAAGCAGGGCGGAGAGGCTAAGTAGTGCAATAAGAGGGGGAATGGTGTTCATGTATTGTTATGCATGTGGCGTTGATTAGATATATCTTGCGCTAAGCAGCAGCGTAGTCACAACTAACACAGAAAGATAATACGATAGATACGCCACGATTGTGAGATATGCAACACTCAGAGTGCGGCATATCAGCATGAGAACCCACGCACAGAGGGACAGTCGTTATTTTGCAGAGAGTGTCTTCAAAATCTGTGTTTTCTCAATGAAACTTGTGTCAAACTTACCACTGCGGAAAAGTTCTGACTGCAAAATTTTTTTGTGCAGGGGAATCGTGGTCTTAATGCCTTCAACAATGAATTCATCGAGCGCACGGAGCATGCGCTCAATCGCTTCTTCACGCGTATGTGCGTAGACGATGAGTTTGGCAATCATGGAGTCGTAGTAAGGCGGAATGCGGTAGCCAGCGTAGGCATGTGTCTCAACGCGTACACCGTGTCCACCAGGCACATGAAAGACTTTTAGCTCGCCAGCAGAAGGACGAAAGTCATTTTCAGGATCTTCAGCATTGATGCGACATTCAATCGCATGACCACGCGAGGTAAACTTTTTGGTAGAAATTTTTTTGCCTGCTGCTACAAGAATTTGCTGTTTGATTAGGTCAATGTCATAAATCTCTTCGGTAATGGGATGCTCGACTTGAATGCGTGTATTCATCTCCATAAAGTAGAAATTACGATGCTTATCGACGAGAAATTCAACTGTCCCTGCACCTTCGTAGTTGATAGCTTTAGCAGCCTTTACACCCGCTTCTCCCATTTGAGCTCGCATCGCATCGCTAATAATAGGGGAGGGACATTCTTCAATGAGTTTCTGATGACGGCGCTGAACCGTACAATCACGCTCCCCAAAGTGAACCACATTGCCGTATTGGTCACCTAAGACTTGAATTTCAATATGACGCGGTTCTTCAAGAAATTTCTCGATATAGACACCGGGGTTGCCAAAGGCTTTTTCAGCTTCCGTACGCGCTGTTGTGAAGAGTTTTTCAAGATCATCTTCGCGCTGCACGACACGCATGCCTTTACCACCACCGCCTGCTGTGGCTTTGATGATGATAGGATAGCCCATCGCACGTGCAATCTCGCGAGCGTGTTCGACTTTCTCGACCAAGCCATCACTGCCCGGAATGGTCGGAACATTCGCCGCTTTCATGGTGTCTTTTGCTGTATTTTTATCGCCCATTTTGCGAATCATCTCGGGTGAAGGACCAATGAACTTTATCCCCGAGAGGGCGCAAATTTCAGAAAACTCCGCACGCTCAGAAAGAAACCCATATCCGGGATGAATCGCATCGGCATTGGTGATTTCTGCAGCAGCTATGATGCGTGGGATATTGAGGTAACTTTCCTTGCTGGGGGGTGCCCCGATGCATACCGCTTCATCCGCGTACTTGACATGCAGAGATTCAGAATCCGCAGTGGAGTAGATAGCAACGGTATGAATGCCCATTTCACGGCAAGTGCGAATAATGCGCATGGCGATTTCGCCACGATTAGCAATGAGAATCTTCTTGAACAAGGTTCGTTAGTCAGATTTGAGAAACAGTTGCAGGCAATATTAAAAAAATTGCACTACCCGAGATAGAGGACTACTCGACGAGGAACAACACCTGGTCATACTCGACAGGTTGGGCATTTTCGACCATGATTTTAACGATTTTGCCATCAATGTCGCTTTCGATTTCGTTCATCAGTTTCATGGCTTCAATGATGCAAAGTACTTTGCCTTTGGTGATGTGATCGCCGACTTGCACGTAAGGATTGGCTTCTGGAGAAGGTGCGCGATAGAATGTACCGACCATAGGTGAGCGAATCTCTTTATATTTTTTCTGTGTGGCAGCGCTGTCTGCTGGCGGTGCAGGCGCAGGCGTGCTGGGCTCTTGTGTAGGAGGCGCAGGTGAAGGGAGTGCAGAAGGTGAGAACGGCGGTATAAATTGAGGCATGAAGATCGGCGATGGCGCACTTGCGCTTGGTGCGCTATCGCTCTTGCGCTTCAAGGTAAGCTTGAAGTCGCCCTCTTCAATCGTCATTTCATCTAAGCCTGAGTCATCGAGCATCTTCAAAAGCTTTTGAATATCATCAAGGTTCATAGACGAGACTCCGGTTTTTGTTGTATAAAGCCAAGATGCTTGGCTACTACTTTTTGACCCTGTCCACATAGGTGCCTGTACGAGTGTCCACGCGCACAACATCACCAGTGAGCACAAACATTGGGACTTGAATGACAGCGCCCGTTTCAAGTGTTGCAGGCTTGGTACCAGCAGTCGCACGGTCGTCTTTCGTAACTGAACTAGTATCTGTGACGGTAAGTTCAACGAAAGTTGGGACTTCAGCCTGCACGATTTCATTTGTGGAAGAAAAGACGACTTCAACTGGCATACTTTCTTTGAGAAACTTGGCCGGCTCGCCAAAAGCAGAGGAAGGAATGTTAATTTGGTCGTAAGTCTCGTTGTCCATCAGCACGAAATCATCGCCATCACGGTAGAGATATTGAAAGGTTTTGCGTTCGGTTTGAACAATCTCAACTTCCTCGCCTGAGCGGAAGCGGTTCTCAACGATTTTGCCATTGCGAAGGTTGCGCATCTTGGCTTGATAAAATGCACGCAGGTTACCCGGTGTGCGATGCTGCACTTCCTCGAGAACATGCAGTTCGCCATTGAAGCGAAGAATCACGCCTTTTGCCAAATCACTCGTGGTTGCCATAGCGTTGAATGCGTAGATGTTAGTTTGCGTTTGTAACAACCTTTGCGGTTAAGTTGATTAGAGAAACATAATATAACAGGCTACATGCGATTTTCAAAAGTGCTTGAGCAAAAAGCATCACCCGAGGAGACTTGATTTTATTAGGGGTTTCAGGTGGCAAACACTTGAAAAGCGTGATTCTTTTCGTAAATTTGTTGCATCTTGGCATCAGCCGAGTAGACTTCAACAATTAAAACTCCAAAGGAGACGCAATATGTCTAAAGCCGACATCGTAGACAAGATTGCCAAAGATGCAGGCATTTCAAAAGCAGCATCAGAGAAGGCAGTCAACGCATTTATTGAAGCCGTAACGAACTCATTAAAGAAAGGTCAGACCGTTACGCTGATCGGGTTTGGAACATTCTCTGTAGGAAAGCGAGCTGCTCGTGTAGGGCGCAATCCAAAGACTGGCGCAACCATCAAAATTAAAGCCAAGAAAATTGCTCGGTTTCGTCCGGGTACAGCATTGAAAAATGCGGTCAATAAGTAAGCGTCTCTCAATATCGTAGCAGAGCAAAAAGTCCATCGTATGACGATGGGCTTTTTTATTTCGAGGCTCTTGCGCAAAAGAAGCCAGAGACGATGTCCAGACGCCACTGCAGGGCATTGACTTACTGAGGGAGACGAAAAAGCCGTTTTCTAATCTAAGACACAAGAAAATGGAATCTTAGCAGTTGCGAAAAACGGAACATTCTTCTATGGAATACGAAGGCAATGAGTTGCATAGCGCGAGCAGTTTTTGTATGTTAGTTATGCAAAAAAATGGTTCATTGGCTTCAAGCCGTGCGAAAGTAACAGCAATAAAACGAGGAGCGCCGAAGTATGGTGACGCAGTTTTTCTCGACCAAAGAGCTTTCAGAATTGTGCGCAGTTGGCGAAACAACTGTCAAGCGCTGGTCCAATATGGGCTTGATTAAGCATCACAAGACACTCGGTGGGCATCGTAAGTTCAAGCTCGAGGATGTTCTGGAATTTATCAGCAAGAACAACATTGAAATTCCACCAGCGCAATTAGAGCGACTGAATCTCGAAAAGAACTATGCTGAAAGCATTGATATTAGCAGTGAGATTTTGTTGGTGCGCGGCGATGTTGAAAGTTTAGCAAACAAGCTCACGGAGTTGCTCTTAGCCTTCCGCAAAAAGGAGGTCGAAGCCTTGCTCAGCAAAGCAGTTGAACAAGGCATCTCGTTTGCAACGCTCTTTGACAAGATGATTGCGCCAGCCATGCATCGCATCGGGGATTTATGGGCGGCAAAAAAACTGGGTGTGGGCGAAGAGCACATTATCACGAATATCATGATTGAGTCGGTGCTCGCCGTGAAAGCACACTATGAAAAAGGACTGTTAGATGCCGAGCGGTTTTCAACACGAGAAGCAGCAGGCATCAATGTAAACTTGACGATGAATGGCACGGCACAACATGGCACGCGAAAGACTGATGATGTGTTGCCCATGGCATTGCCTACTCCAAAACCAGTGGCTGTGGTTTGTACTTGTCCTGAATCTGAGTATCACGAAGTTGGACTGTTAGGGGTCTCGCTTGTCTGTCAGAGTTTAGGGATGGATGTCAGTTATGTCGGCGCGGCGGTACCCTTCAAAGATTTGGAGCATGTTGTGGAAGAAGTTAAGCCTACGATTGTCTGTATGTCGGTAACCGTCGCAAAAGTAAGTGCAACAACATATCGACGCTTCGAGCTCTTCAAACGATTCCTGAAAAAGCGTGGCGTGCGGTTCATCTTAGGTGGGCAATTTATTGGTGAGCGTAAATCTCAGATGTTTAAGGCGGATTTTCGTGCAAGAACCCTAACAGAACTTGAGCAGTATTTGCGCGAAAATTTCGAAGTCATCTATAAAACACGTAACGAGCGTATGCTCAAGAATTAAAAGCAGAGAGTTTAAGTGTTCTTTCTTTACTGATTCAAAAATGAACTTATCACCTGTTCTTTCAAGTCAAATGCAGTATCGCTCTCTGGGTTTGGCCTCGACGCAGAGACGCTCCTAGCGTAAGGAGGCGCAGTAAAAAGTCGTACCATAGTAGTAAAGTTGCAACAGAGAGTTCTGTTCTGTTCTTTGAAAAGTTTGAAGCAGTACCAAAGGCAGTCTATTCTGACGCAAATAGGCTGCTGGTCAAACTTCACGCGTTTGTTCGCCGCTTAAAATGAACGATTAGGTAAGGCGAACAGAGGTAAAATGATCATCACCTTGTTTCAAACTTAAAGGAGAAGACTATGGCTGATCAAGAGAAACCGACTGGCGGAACGCCAGGTGGCGGCGGCAGCGAAAAGAAGCCTGCGCCTTCGCAAGCAGGGAAACTTCAAGCTGCGGCTAAGAAACCGGCAGCGGCACCTGCCGCAGCGGCAAAAGCCGCACCTAAAGCAGGTGAAGCAAAGCCGGCCGCTGCGTCTGGCAAGCCTGTTGTGATGGAAGCAGACGTAAGCGAAATGAAGCGCTTCCTCTTAAAGCGCACTGAAACCAGAACAACCAAATGGTTTCAAGCCTTTGACGCGGATAAACTCACTGATGAACAGGTGTTTGGTGGACACCTCGCGCTGTTAGGGTGCTTGGGTATCGTGATGGGTATCTACTACATCTCGGGTATCCAAATTTTCCCAAATGGCGCAGCAGGGTTCTACGACAACTGGTTCTATCTGACGATTAAGCCGCGTATGGTGTCACTGGGTATTGACACCTACAGTGCTGATCCCGCTGCTCAAATGGAAGCGGCACGCAAACTGCTCTGGTGGGCAGGCATTCACTTTGTAGTGGGCGCCTTCCTGATCTTCGGCGGTTGGCGGCACTGGACAAGCAACCTCTCGAACCCACTTGCCTTCCTCTTTTTCTGGAACTACAAACAAGCCAGCGTGCCAGGTAACTTCCGCGATTTCCGCATGTTCGGAAGTATCATTCCAGGTGGCATTGGCGGACCGAGTGCAAAGAATTACTCTGAAGCGCTTGGACCTCACACCATCTATCAAGGCTTCCTCTTCCTGGCTTGGGGCTTTGTAATGTGGTTCGCTCTGGGGATTACGCCGGAGCCTGACTTCCAGAAGATTAACTCCGAAGCCTTTATGGCTTTCATCTGGGGTGCCGTCTGGCTAGCATTGGGCTTCTACTGGCGTGCAAATCCTCCACGCGCTGCAGAGCATCTGAACGATGATCTGAAAGCGATTTTCTCTGTGCACCTGACCTCAATGGGTTACGTCAATATCGCATTGGGTTGGTTTGCCTTCGCAGCCTTTACCGATAGACCGCAGTTCTTCTATACCCAACTCAATGATTTGGTCTACTACATCTACGGTGAACCTTTCAACCGTGTCGGCTTTGATGCGAATGGCAACACCGATTTGACCAAGATCGAATATCCTGAATATCCACCCTATGCGATTCTGCCCAAAGACGGTCGTGTGTTCGGTATGGCGCAGGTGGTGATTAACCTCGTGGCATTCAACCACATCATCTGCGGTTTCCTCTATGTGTTCTCAGGCGTGTTCCATGGTGGACAATATCTCTTGAAGATTCAAATGTCGGGTCTGTACAATCAACTGAAGTCTAAGTGGATTGCGCTCGGACGCGACAAGGAATTCCAAGTGAAATTTGTCGGCACCATCATGGTGATGTGCTTTACGACGATGATTTCCGTCTATGCCGTGATTTGCTGGAACTCGCTGTGCGAACTCAATATGATGGGGGCAAACATCACGATGAGTTTCTACTGGTTGAAACCGACGCCGATGTTTGCATGGATGTTCACCGACCCCAGCATCAATGACTGGTGCGCATGGCATGCCATTGTCGCAGGGTGGCTCTTTGCATCCGTCGCAACCTCGAGAATTGCATTCTTCTCGCATACCTCTGCACTGTGGGATGACTTGGGTCTGAAGAAGAACTCCTTCTCGTTCCCGTGCATCGGTCCGGTCTATGGCGGCACATGCGGTGTCTCGATTCAAGACCAGATGTGGTTTGCAATTCTTTGGTCGGTGAAACCGCTCTCTGTCATTGAATGGTACATTGATGGCGGATGGCTGGCTTCAATGAACTACGGTATGGCAGTAGCAGACTGCAACGCTTGGGATAGTATTGCGAAACTTTCGCATCACTATACCGGTGGTATCTTCTACTACATGTGGACAGAAACCCAAGCAATCTGGGCAAGTTCGCACCTGACAGTGGTGTTGCTGCTCGGACACCTGGTCTGGTTCATTAGCTTTGCTGTGTGGTTCAAAGACAGAGGTTCGCGCTTGGAAGGCGCAGATATCCAGACCCGCACGATTCGCTGGCTGGGTAAGACCTTCCTCGGACGCGACGTCAAGTTCCGCTTCCCAGTGCTGAACCTGTCTGACTCGAAGTTTGCAGGCACGATTCTCTATTTCAGCGGTACATTTATGCTGGTCTGGCTCTATGTAGCTAATGGATTCTATGCTACAAATCAACCAGCGCCACCGCCAGTGAGCGATGCCGCCCGTGCTGGCAGCGATATGCTCGCACAGATGGTGGACTTCCTGCTGAAACTGATTGCGTAGTTCTTTCTCGCAGCACGAGACTTTTGGGGGACTGGACGGCGCGTCCAAGTCCCCTTTTTTATCTCTCGAAGAGTTTGCGGAACGAAAAAAAGAGTTTTATTATTCAGTAAATCAAACTTCTAAAACTTTCAAACTCTCGAACGGAGGTCTTCCGATGGCAGAAGCAAAAGTCAAAAAGCGGGTAAAGAACAAATACGACATCATTGAGAACCTCTGCATTGCCTGCGGGTTCTGCTTGGACCAATGCCCGCCCAAAGTCAATGCAATTGGCGTTAAACTTTACGGAGATGTGCAAGAAGGAGGATTCCGCTACTACATTGACCAGAAGGCGTGCATTTCATGCCAACTGTGCTTCGATGCAGATGCGTGCCCCTCTGGCGCGCTCATTGAAGTGCGTCCCGAAGGCGACATTCTGGATTTCCGCTTCACACCTGAAAAGCGTCTGGAACTGTACGATAAGCCGTTCTTTGCCCGCTAAGCGCATTGACACCACAAAGTGTGCAAAGCTAAGCCTTGCTTGACAAAAGCAAGGCTTTTTCTGTTTGCATACATGTCAAAGTGCATTAAGAACCAAAAGAAATACACGACCTTGGGCAGCAAAGACCATGTTGCGAGTGCAATAAACTCTCGCTAAATTGAAAGATAATGCTCTATGCAAAAAACTCTTGAAGAACTTCTAAAGTGATAAAGAATGAAACGGCAAATTTTGATGAATCAACAAGGCGACGAGATTCAGGTGGCAATTGTGGAAGATGGTAGATTAGCAGAACTCCTCATTGAGCGCCCAGACAGCTCACGGTCGGTCGGCGATATCTACCTTGGGCGTGTACAAAAAGTGGTCGAAGGCTTGCAAGCTGCGTTCATTGATATTGGTCAGGAACAAGATGGATTCTTGCACTTTTCCGACGTTGGGACAACAGGTGAAGATTACCGCGCGATGCTTGACGAAGACTTTGAAGAAGAGGATGAAGAAGAGGATGAGAGCGCAGAAAATGAGCCCAATGGCAATGTGGCGGTGCCGCCTGCTGCAATCAAACAAGGACCACGAGACAATGGTAACATCGCTCAAACTGCAAACAAACAGGAGACAGCGATAGCTCAGCCAGAACGCAGGCAATCCTACACGCAGATGATTGCAAGCAAACTCAAGCCTAACGATAGCATTTTGGTTCAAGTCATCAAAGAGCCTATTGGCACAAAAGGTTCGCGTTTGACTTCCGACATTACCATTGCTGGACGCTTTATTGTCTTGCTCCCATTTGGTGAAGGGCACATTGCGGTCTCAAAGCGCATTATCAACCGCCGAGAGCGACGACGCTTAAAGACGATTGTGCGCTCAATGCTTCCAAAAGATTTTGGCGCAATTGTACGTACAGTGGCAGAGGAGCAAGAAGAAGCACTGCTACGCACCGATATGGAAATTTTGCTCAACAAGTGGAAGCAAATTGAAGAGAGCGTCAAAACGGCAAAACCGCCGAAACTGATTTTCAAAGATGATACAATCACGGCGAGCGCGCTACGTGATTTTCTTACAGAAGATGTAACGGAAGTCGCAACGAATTCGCCAGTCATTCACCGTGAAGCGCTGAATTATGTGCGCTGGGCAGCGCCTGAAATGGAAAAAAAAATAACACTCTACAAGGGGAGGTTACCACTCTTCGAAAGTTATGGCATTGCCAAAGATGTCGAGTCAATTTTCTCGCGCAAGGTTTGGCTAAAGTCCGGTGGCTACCTGATCATTGAGCAGACTGAAGCCATGGTGGTCATTGATGTCAATAGCGGGCGCTACGCTGCAAAAAAAGAGCAAGAGGAAAACTCGCTGCGCACCAATCTTGAAGCCGCAAAAGAAATCGCTCGGCAATTGCGTATGCGCGACATTGGTGGCATCATCGTCATTGATTTCATTGATTTGCTCGATGAACGCAACGCGCGCAAAGTCTACGAGACCATGAAAGCTGAACTCAAACGCGACCGTGCAAAATCAAATGTGCTGCCGATGTCTGACTTTGGCATTATGCAAATTACACGTGAGCGCATTCGCCCAAGTTTGATGCAACGCATGGGCGATGAATGCCCAGCATGCGGCGGCACAGGCGTCATTCAAGCGCGGCAGACGACCATCCATCAGATTGAGCGATGGTTACGCAAATATGCGTGGCATACAAAGCGCCCATTCACCAAATTAGATTTGCTTATCAGTCCTACTATCTTAGAGCCGCTGCGTAGTCAAGACATGCAGCCTGAATGGAAATGGTTTTTACAGCATTTGCTACTTGTGCGTATCAAAGTGGACGATACACTGCGAAGTGATGACTTCCGATTTTTCATTCGTGGAACAACACAAGATATCACACAAGAATACAGCTCGCTCTAAATTCCTTCAAAATGGACATTCAATTGCAGGCGCATATTGAGCAACTTGCCACGCTCTCAACAGAAGCGTTGCAAGCACATGCCAAAGCGCGGGAAGTCTTTGCTGAGTTCAAGTATAAGCTCAATCTCGGTCAGATTCGCGCTGCTGAAAAACTTGATGGGGTCTGGAAAGTTAACCATTGGGTCAAGCAGGGCATTTTGTTAGGGTTTCGTTTGGGCGAGATGAAGGTGATGCCGTCCTCACCACCGTTCAGTTTTGTCGATAAAGATACTTATCCGACTCGCCAGTTTAGCGGAAGCGAAAAAATACGCATTGTACCAGGCGGCACGACTGTGCGCGACGGTGCCTATCTTGCGCCAAGCGTTGTGGTCATGCCGCCAGCCTACATCAATGTGGGCGCCTATGTTGATGCTGGCACAATGATTGATTCACATGCGCTTGTTGGCAGTTGTGCTCAAGTAGGAAAGAATGTGCATCTCTCTGCAGCATCGCAACTCGGTGGCGTGCTCGAACCCATCGGCGCAATGCCGGTCATCATTGAAGACGGCGTCATGATTGGTGGAAATTGTGGTGTGTACGAAGGCACCATTGTCGAAGAAAAAGCCGTCATCGGTACAGGCGTAATTCTTAATGGTTCTACACCGGTCTACGACGTGGTGTATGGTCGCATTTTGCGTAAAACTGCAGAGACGCCGCTGATTATTCCGAAAGGTGCTGTGGTCGTAGCCGGCTCGCGTCCGATCAAAAATGCGTTTGCTGAAGACCATGGACTTTCAATCTATACGCCGATTATCATCAAATACCGGGATGAAAAAACAGATAAGGCGACAAGTCTGGAGGACTTGCTGCGCTAAGGCGTAAGAGTGTTTATTCTGTCTTCGGCTTGGAGAGCAGCGAAACTTCAATCTCTTTACCACAGTGTGGGCAAACATACTTGACTGAAACAGGGTCTTGTGTGTCTGTGGCTTTTTCAGCGGATTTTTGTTTCTGACTTTCTTTGAAAGCACGCAACTCTTCAACAAATCCAACGCTAATGATGCCTGTCGGCAGTGCAACAAAGCCGATGCCGAAGATAGCAATAAAGCCACCAATCACTTTGCCCAGCGTGGTAATAGGAAAAACATCCCCATAACCAATTGTGGTTAGCGTAATCACTGCCCACCACATAGCTGTGGGAATGTCAGGAAATTTGTCGGGTTGAGCTTCACGCTCAGCAAAGAACATCAGCGTGGAGCCAATCATTAAGATAAGAAACATGAGCAGTCCAGTTGCAATCAATTCGGCGCGTCGTGCGTAAATCGTAGCACCAAGAAGTGAAACCGCAGTAGAGTAGCGTGCAAGTTTGAGCAGTCGGAAAATGCGTAAGAGCCTAAGTAGCCAAAGTATGCGCAAGTCTAAATCTGCAAATGAGAGGTAAAAAGGTAAGATAGCCAGTAAGTCAATCAAGGATTCCAGCGTAAAGACGAACCGAAGTCGACCTAAAAATGGTGAGCGGTACTCGGGCAAAACGGTGCACGACCACAGGCGTCCAAGGTATTCGAGCGTAAAGAGCACGACGGAAACATCTTCAAGCAAGGTAAAGCACACACTATAGCTTTCGTTAAGGGATTCGACCGTTGAGAGAATCAGGGCCGTGGCATTGAGCAAAATCAAAGAGAACATGATTGTGCTCTCGATTTGGCTCACCCGATCACTTTCAGGCGCAACATCGAGAATTTCCCATACTCGTTTTTTGAGCATTCCACAAATAAATGAAGTTACTTCGGTACTGCAAGTAGGGCACTGTGTGCTTCCGCCTGCAAGCGTTCATCGCGAAAGGCTTTGGCTTCGGCAACAAACGCGTTGAAGAGCGGATGAACTTTATGCACGCGTGATTTGAGTTCGGGGTGAAATTGCACGCCAACAAACCAGCGATGTGAAGGCAGTTCAATAATTTCTACCAATTCACCATCAGGAGAAAGTCCCGCTAAGCACATCCCTTTGGACTGCATCAATTCACGGTATTGATTATTGAACTCATAGCGATGACGATGACGCTCCGTAATCAAATTTTTGCCATAAGCTCGAAACGACTTTGTGCCTTCCTCTAAGACGCAGGGGTAACTGCCGAGGCGCATGGTGCCACCTTTCTCCGTGATTTGCTTCTGCGATTCCATTAAGTGAATGACAGGATGCTTCGTTTTCTTTTGCAGTTCAGTGGTGTGCGCGCCTTCAAGTCCGCAGACATTGCGTGCAAATTCAATGACAGCGCACTGCATACCAAGGCAGATGCCGAAAAAAGGAATGTTGCGCTCACGCACATGTTTGATGATTTCAATTTTGCCCTCAATACCGCGTTGTCCAAAGCCGGGTGCAACCAGCAAGCCAGAGATATCAGACAAGGCTTCATCGATTGTGATTTTGCCATCTTCAATGTCTTCGGAGCGAATAAGTTTGACCAGCACTTTCACATCGTTTGAAGCGCCAGCATGAACAAAGGCTTCAAAAATGGATTTGTAAGCATCAGGATATTCTGTGTATTTGCCAACGAGGGCAATGCGCACCGTGCCATCTTTCGGAAATTTGACCTTGTGCGAAAAGTCTTTCCAGAGCGTTAAATCGCATTGCTCGGCACCACGAATGCCTAACTTTTTCAGGACAAGACGATCTAAGCCTTCCTCGTGCAAGAGCAAAGGCACTTCGTAGATAGTCTCCGCATCGCGCAAGCCAATCACATCTGCATCAGAGAGGTTGCAGAACAGACCAATTTTGTGCTTGATTTCTTTGGAGAGTCCTTTTTCACTGCGGCAGACAAGAATATCGGGCTGCACCCCAATCTCTAGAAGCATGCGCACGCTGTGCTGTGTGGGTTTGGTTTTGAGTTCCATAGCCGATTTGATAAACGGCACCAGCGTCAGGTGAATGTTAATGAGGTTCTTTGAGCCAAGTTGTAACTTGAGTTGACGCATGGCTTCCATAAAAGGCGAGGCTTCAATATCGCCGACAGTGCCGCCGACTTCTGTAATAATCACATCATACTTGCCTGTCTCAGCAAGTTCCAGCATTCGATGCTTGATTTCGTCAATCACGTGCGGCACAACTTGTACCGTTGCACCCAAGTAATCACCTCGCCGCTCTTTGTCAATCACATCTTTGTAGATGCGTCCCATCGTAACATTATTTGCCTGTGAGGTTACAACATCAAGAAAACGCTCATAGTAGCCTAAGTCCAAATCGGTCTCTGCGCCATCATCGGTAACATAAACCTCGCCGTGTTGATAGGGTGACATGGTGCCCGGGTCGACGTTGATGTAAGGATCATACTTTTGAATCGTAACGCGTAACCCACGTGCTTTAAGCAGCGCACCAAGCGATGCTGAAAGAATGCCTTTGCCGAGCGATGAGACCACACCGCCTGTTACAAAGATATGCTTGACCGTTTTGGAGCGCGACATAAACTACAAGAAGTTTAGCATTGAACAGTGGAAAACTTTAACAAAGTTAAGCCGCAGCGCAAAAACTTCCACATCTCAAGCATCGAGAGCGCTACTCTCTTAAAAAAACGATAGGCGGAAATCACTCCGCCTATGCCTTTCAAGAATATCGCCGTCATGCCAAAGCGGCTTATTCTTCTTCTTCTTGCTGACGCAGTTTCTCGAGGGTGCTAAAGTCTTCGAGCGTGGTAGTATCGCCTGAAATTACCCCATTGGTTGCCAGTTCGCGTAGCAAGCGGCGCATAATTTTACCGCTGCGTGTTTTAGGCAAGGCTTCTGCCCAACGAATTTCATCGGGCTTTGCAATAGGGCCAATTTCACGTGCAACATGATTGCGTAGCTCTTCGCGCAGTGCAGCATTGCCTTCATACCCAGCGCGCAAGGTAACAAACGCCACCAGCGCATTGCCTTTAATCTCATCAGGGCGACTGACCACAGCAGCTTCTGCGACAGCTTGATGCGAGACAAGTGCGCTTTCTACTTCACTGGTGCCGAGACGGTGTCCGCTGACATTGACCACATCGTCGACTCTACCCATAATCCAGATATAGCCATCTTTGTCTTTGCGTGCGCCATCGCCCGTAAAATAGACCCCTTTAATCTCTGACCAGTAGACTTTTTCGTAGCGTGCATCGTCGCCGAAAATGGTGCGAAGCATCGAGGGCCATGGGCGCTTAATGACAAGGAAACCGCCTTCATTAGCTTTACACGGTGTGCCATCTTTTTTGACAACATCGACAGAGATGCCAGGCAAAGGACGCGTGGCAGTGCCCGGTTTGAGCGGAGTAGCACCTGGGAGCGGCGAAATCATGATGCCGCCCGTTTCAGTTTGCCACCATGTATCTACGATAGGACATTTCTTTTTGCCGACAACGGTGTAGTACCACATCCATGCTTCAGGATTAATTGGCTCACCGACAGTGCCCAAGAGACGCAGCGAAGAGAGATTGTGTTTATTGACCCATTCATCACCAGCGCGAATGAAAGAGCGAATTGCCGTTGGCGCTGTGTAAAGAATAGTAACCTTATGCCGCTCAATCATATCCCAGATGCGTCCCCAGTCAGGATAGTTGAGCGCGCCTTCGTACATCAGTGAGGTCGTTCCGTTGCACAGCGGTCCATAGACAAAATAGCTGTGTCCAGTAATCCAGCCAGCGTCGGCAGTGCACCAGTAGATGTCCTCGTCTTTGATATCGAAGACCATTTTGTGTGAGGTAGCAACATGAACCATGTAGCCACCTGTGGTATGCAAAATGCCTTTGGGTTTGCCCGTTGAGCCGCTGGTGTAAAGAATAAAGAGAGGATGTTCAGCATCAACAGGTTCGGCGGGACAGTCGTCATTTGCAAGGCTCATTAAATCGTGCCACCAGTGATCGCGCCCATCGACCATATTGATGGAGATGGCGCCATCATGTTTGAGGTGTTGATAGACAATGACATTTTCAACGGAGGGTGTATTAACCAGTGCTTCATCGACTACGGCTTTCAGATTGAGAATGTTGCCGCGTCGGTGTACGCCATCGGAACAAATCACCATTTAGCATGGGCATCGTTGATACGGTCAGCTACAGCTTGCGCAGAGAAACCACCGAAGATGACACTATGCACAGCGCCGATGCGCGCGCAAGCCAGCATAGCAATCGCTAATTCAGGACACATGCCCATATAGATTGCCACACGATCGCCTTTCTTAATACCGCGCTTTTTGAGCGCATTTGCAAGTTTGCAGACCTCACGATGCAGTTGGATATAGGTCAGCACGCGCTGCTCACCGAGTTCACCTTCCCAGATAATTGCAGCTTTGTTTTTACGCCATGTGGTGAGATGTCGGTCAATTGCGTTGTAGCAGATGTTGGTGGTGCCACCGATAAACCATTTGGCATAGGGCAACTTCCACTCAAACACTTTGCGCCACTTTTTGAACCAATAAAATTGCGAGGCTAAGTTCGCCCAGTACTTTTCAGGATCTTTTTCGGCTTCTTTACAGAGCTGTTCATACTCTGCCATAGACTTGACGTGTGCGGCTTGAGAGAATGCTTTACTGGGTTTGAAGACGCGCCGCTCGTTGAGCACAGAATTGATTTCAGGCGAAGTTGTCGGTGTGTGATTTTGTGCAGCGCCATTGGTATGCGCAGTGCCATTCGACGATATGGCTTTCTTTGAAGAAGATTTTCGCTGGGTTGTCTTAGCGGTTGGCATAAATACTCCTTTGCAGTTTTGTCAGTTAATTGGCTTGCTTTCTCAAAGCTGGCTCGCTTGGGCACGAGTCTTGCAAGAGAAGTTAAAAAAACGCATAAAAATTTCGCAGCAAAAAAAGCTACTGCTGCCTTGAGAAGCAAGAGCATAAATCAACAGTTTCGACTTGAAGCAGCGCTACAAAAACATTATACTTGCATACTTTTTACGCATCTCTTTAACTCTATAAGACGAAGCAAAATAAAGCAGATGAACAAGCGCGGTAGACAAGTTGCTAAGAAGCATCGTAAAGCAATTGCGCGAATGAAAGCCAAGCGTAAAGCGCAAATGTTGCAAGCCAAGAAAACCCAACCATCGAAAAAATCGCAAGCTAATGATTGACTACAAAAGTTTGCCTGTGGGCAAGCACCCGCCGAAAGAAGTGAACGCCATCATTGAGGTGCCAAAAGGACAGCGCAACAAGTATGAGTTTGATCCTGAACTTGGCGTCTTCAAGCTCGATCGTGTGCTGTATTCGTCAGTGCACTATCCTGCTGCTTATGGATTTATTCCAAATACGCTCGCTGAGGATGGCGATCCTGTAGATGTGTTAGTGCTGACGCACGGCGAAATTTTTACAGGCTGCTTGATAGAAGTGCGCCCTGTAGGATTGCTCAAGATGCGTGACGATAAAGGCATGGATGACAAAGTGCTCTCCGTGCCCATCAACGATCCGATTTACAACAATATCCGCAGGCTGGCAGATGTGCCGCCGCACTTGCCAAGTGAAATTGAGCACTTCTTCAGTGTCTATAAGCAACTTGAAGGCAAGCAAGTCGAAAGCTTTGGCTGGCATGACTTCTTTGTAGCCGAGCGTGCAATTTTGCAAGCCATTGATCGCAAAAAGGAACAACTTGCTGAAAAGAAAAAAACGACGGCGAATGGCAAATCTAATGGTGCCGCAAAAGCCAAGACGAAATCAACCAAGATTACCAAACTAAAGCAAGAATAGGGGCGGGAATCAAAAAACGAGTTACACCGCTATCTTGCAAGCCAGAGGTAGTATGTCGGAGTCCGATGATAAGAACATTGAAGCACGCAAAGAACTTTCTGAAGAAGACAAAGCTCTCTATCAGAAGTTTCAGCGACTGCGTGCATTTACATTCCTTGCAGCGTTGCTTATGATGCTGTTCGGATTCAGCAACGCTTATGAAAGTCTTGCAACACTCTTTGGCGATAGCGAAACACTCACGCAAGTTTTTGGCTACAATAAAGAGCGCGTAACCTCATCAGCGTTTGTTACACTTGGCTTCGGCATCTTTGAAGTGCTTTGTGCCTTTGGTACGATTCGGCTTAATTACTTAGGATGGCGAGCTGGATTCTTTGTAACTGTTGGCTTATTGCTCAATAGTTTCGTAACCAGTATGGTGATTTATGATTCGTGGATAAGCATTCGCTCTGTGGTTGCTATGGTGCTTACGCCACTGATTTTACTGTTGCTCTATAAAGCAAGAGCACTCTTCCCACCGCCTGAAACAACTTAAAACGCGAGGATGTTAGCCTTGTGTTTATCTTAAAATTAGCCAACAGCAGCGATGAAACATTTGGTCTATGTTTGTACCAATTTGCGCGCAGAAGGCAGCTCAAAGCCCAGTTGCGCAAGGCGTGGCTCTGAAAAAGTGCTCGAGTGCCTCAAAGCCGAAGTAGAAAAGCAAGGTCTGAGTGAGCAGCTCGAGATAGAAACCACCACATGTTTAGGCGCATGTGAAAACGGCTGCACCATGCTTGTGCATAGTGATACAACTTGGTACGGCGCTGTCACGCCAGATGATGTTGCAGAACTTGTGGAAAGTCATTTCAAAAACGGTAAGCCTGTAGCACGGCTGTTTATCAAGCGCTTGATGCTGAGAAGACTGACAGGTTAAGCTGGGGCAAATTCAAATGGCGCACACAATAAATTTTGCTGAACTAGCCGCTAAGTATAAGACAGCGGCAGAACCAATAACTCAAAACCTAACTCAATCTCAACAGGAGAAAAAAGCCATGCTCAAAGTTGGAGATGAAGCCCCTGACTTCGAACTCGATAGTACAGACGGCACAAAAGTGAAACTCTCAGATTTCAGAGATAAACAGCCTGTGCTGCTGTCGTTCTACCCACTGGATTTCACACCTGTTTGCACTGCGCAAAACTGTGGCTACTCACAAGACTATGCACAGTTTGAAGCACTGGGCGTTAAGGTCTTGCCAATTAGTGTAGATTCCAAATTTGCTCATGCAGCGTTTCGCGAAAAGTATCAACTCTCGCATCACCTACTCTCTGACATCCATCGTGATGCAACGAAGAAGTACGACATTCTCTATGAGCCGCTCAACTGTAGCAAACGCGCATATTTCCTTGTCGGCAAAGACGGCAAGATTAAGTGGATGCACATTGAAAATGAACTCAAAGACAGTCGCACCAATGAGGAACTTATTGCCGCAGTGAAATCTGCACTCTAAGGGTAGAGAGGCAAGCAAAGAAGGGCGAGAGAATTATTCGTGCTGAGTATCATCATCTTTACGCCAACGGCGTGGAGAATTAAGCAAGGCTTTGAGGGCTTCAGCAGCTTTGCTGGCATGGTCGTAATCCTGTCGCGCATTGAGCATCGGTTCGTAGTACGGCGATGGCACTTCAACAAACTGCGAGACCAAGCCATAGACACGGCGCGGCTCTGCATGAAGTACATCTTGAACAGATTCTGTGATGCCCGGAAGATGCTTTTCTAACTCACTGAGCAAAATCAAAATAAGAGTGCGGTTGACAGCAACTTCATAGATGAGATTCTCAAGTTCCATTGCTGTGGGCTGCTTTGCAAAAGGATGTTCCATGGATAGTGTGGTTATGTCGCTATGCAAAAGTTAAGGTGTAAGTCTTCTACGGTTGCGCTTGGCTTCTTTGCTACATCGTTCAGAGCAATACTTCACATTCTCCCAATTCTTCGCCCATGCCTTGCGCCAGAGCATAGGCTTCTGACAGTGCGCGCAAAGTTTTTCAGGCAAATTAGATTTGGTGTATCGAACATTTTCGGTTTTCATGACTTTGCGATGTAACTTAATGGAAATGCCGCAATCACTAACAGCATGCGTGGCTTGTCGGTTCTACATCAGAAGCAGATTCGAGCAAGAGCGACAAGTGCAAGCGCTGCAAGATGCGAGCAAAAGTAATAAGTTAAACTAAACCTTGTTGTGCACCATGCCCAGTCTCTTCGACTCCGTTATGCCCATTCACGAAAATTCATCGCCAATTTTGCGCCGAAAGCGAGCGTATTGATGTTTCAAATTGGTGATGTGGCTCCTGATTTTGAACTGCCTGACAGCGAAGGCAAGTTGCGCCGGCTCTCCGAATTCAGAGGCAAGCCCGTGCTGCTAGTTTTCACGCGCATTTTCACAGACAAGATTTTTTGTCCTGTGTGCTATCCGCACTTGCTTGCTTTACGCAACGACTATCCGCTCTTTCAAGAACTAGGCGCAGAAATTGTGCTCGTCAATACCACGCGCGTCGAGATGACAAAAATCATTGTGCAAGAACAAGACTTCAAGTTCCCCGTGCTGAGCGATGCCGAGTGGACGGTCTTCAAGCAATATGGACTGGGCGCAGCATTAGGTGCACCAATGCCTGGACAATTTCTGCTCGATAAGCAAGGTGTGATTCGATTTCAATTTGTGAGTGGCACAGAAATACCCAGCCCATTTTTCCGACATCCTGATAATCAAGAGATGCTCGCCATGATTTCACAACTGTCATCGCAATAATGCCAGAGACACCCGAACATATTGAGCCGCAGCGCCAAGCTGACAAAAAAGACCTGACGCAGAAACGGCGACTGCAAATGCAAGAGGCTGACTTTACGCTTGACGAACGTCTGGCACGCACTTCTGGCATCCGTGAGTCGGTTCAAAATCGTGCAAAGCAAGTCAAACTGACCAAGTTTGAGCTGTTGCTCAAATTTCTGAAGCCGATTACATGGATTCCCGTGATGTGGAGTTTTGTGTGCGGCGCAGTTGCCAGCGGCGTCTTCGGCTGGTCAAACCTACTGGATGCAAAGTTCTGGCTTGGCATTTTGCTCACTGGACCCTTAGCCACAGGTGTCTGCCAAATGCTCAATGACTACTTTGATCGCGATCTTGATGCCATCAACGAGCCCTCCCGTCCTATTCCAGCTGGTGATATTTCCCTGCGTGATGCCACAATTCTCATCAGCGTCTGGACACTCATCACGGTGGTTGTTGCAGCACTGTTGCACCCGTTCGTGCTGGCGCACGTGATTTTAGGTATCATTAATGCCCATCTCTACAGTGCTAATCCTATCAAGCTCAAAAAGCGACTGTGGTGGGGCAATATCATCGTGGCGTTCTCGTATCTGGTCTATCCTTGGCTTTCCGGCGAAGTGGTTTATCGTGGTAGCTTGACACCAGAGTCGATTATCATCGCACTCTGCTATGCTTTTGCGAGCACAGGCACCATGACGGTCAACGACTTTAAATCTATTGAGGGCGATAAGCGCGTTGGAATTCGTACACTGCCTGTGGTGTATGGAGAACGAAAAGCGGCGATCATTGCGGCATTACTTATTGATATTGGTCAAATCTGTGCCGCCGCCTACATGTTTGCACTTGGAAAGTGGGTCAATGGCGTACTTATCTTGGTGTTTATCCTACCGCAAGTGTGGTTGCAACTGCGCTTTATAGAATCGCCGCGCACACGCGATGTGTGGTACAACGGTATTGCACAAAATTTTCTTGTAGCAGGCATGCTTGTCTGTGCACTGGCTGTAGAACCGTAGATGCGGCATGAGGAGTGTATGCGGCATGCAATCAAAAGAAAGAGACAAATTAGCTAGGCAAGCAAGCAAGCACTTTTTCTAAAGCCTCGGCATAAAGCTCATGCTCAAGTATGCGCACGCGCTCGGCAAGTGTTTCAGGTGTATCGTTAGGCAAGACCGGCACAGCGCGTTGCAAAATAATCTCGCCTGTATCATAGTCAGTGTCAACGAAATGCACGGTAGCGCCGCTTTCTTTTTCGCCAGCAGCAATAACGGCTTGATGCACATGCATGCCATACATGCCTTCACCACCGAACTTCGGCAAAAGTGCGGGGTGAATGTTAAGAATCCGCTTGGGATAAGCTGCTACAACGGCGGGGGGCACTTTTTTCATATACCCTGCTAACAAAATCAAATCGATGGCATGTGCATGTAGGGCACTGAGCATGGCGTCCGTAAAAGCAGTTTCGTCAGGATGAGTCTTTGAAGATAGGTGCAGTGTAGCAATGCCTTGTTCACGGGCAAACTGCATGGCGCCGCATTGTGAATTGTTCGAGACGCAGAGCACAATCTGACAGGGCAAGTGTCGCTCTTGAATGTGGCGATGCAAGGCTTGGAAGTTTGAGCCATGACCTGAACAAAACACAGCAAGTTTTTTGATGTTTTTCATTGCTGTAAATTTGAGCACAAGTTCAAAGGCAAATCTACTGCGGTATGCAGAAACTTACTCTCAAGTAATGTGCTCTCAAATTTTTTAAGCCGACCAATCTATGCCAAAAAATCCAAAAATTCAGCGTGCTCTCATTTCCGTCTCCGATAAGACAGGCATTGTAGAGTTTGCAAAAGCCCTGATGACGTTCAAAGTAGAAATTTTCTCAACGGGCGGCACACTGCAAACGCTCTTAGATGCAGGCATCAAAGCTAAATCTATTTCTACGCTGACCGGCTTCCCGGAAATTTTGGACGGGAGAGTCAAAACGTTGCATCCGATGATTCATGGTGGATTGCTGGCAATTCGCGGCAATGCGGAACACGAAAAGCAAATTAAACGCAACAAAATTAAGTACATCGATTTAGTGGTTGTAAATCTCTATCCGTTTGAGCAAACGGTAGCAAACCCGAAAGTCAAACTCAAAGATGCAATTGAAAACATTGATATCGGCGGACCAGCGATGCTACGCAGTGCTGCAAAAAACTACAAAGCTGTAACGGTGGTCACTGACATCGGTGATTATGGCTGTATCATTGAGGAAATGAAAAAGCGTAAAGGGGCAGTCAGTGAGCAAACGCGCTTTGAACTTGCCAAAAAAGTCTTTGCACTTACAGCGCGCTACGATGCAGCAATTTCTTCATACTTGGAAAACCTAACAGATGGTAAAAGTCACGCCGCAAGCTCTGTGCCTGAAGCCAGTTACGCACTGACCCTGACAAAGGAAATCGACATGCGCTACGGTGAAAATCCGCATCAGCAAGCAGGCTTTTACAAACTTCGCTCTAAAGAAGGTGAAGTCAGTTTCAGCGAGTTTTTTGAGAAACTGCATGGCAAGGACCTTTCCTACAACAATATCTTAGATATTTCAGCGGCGGCAGCACTAATCAATGAATTTGAGAACGACCCACCAACTGTGGCGATTATCAAGCATACTAATCCGTGCGGTGTTGCGCAAGCGCTGAGTTTAGAGGAAGCCTATCGCAAAGCCTTTGCCACGGATACGCAAGCGCCATTTGGCGGCATTATTGCGGTCAATCGTCCATTGGATATGAAAACGGCGGAAGTGATGAATGAGATTTTTACGGAGATTATCATTGCCCCTGATTTCGATGAGGGTGTGCTGGAGTTTTTGATGAAGAAAAAAGATCGGCGGCTGATTCGTCAGAAAAAGAGTGTCAGACGCGCCGGCTGGGAGATGCGCGGCACAGCGATGGGGGTGCTGCTGCAAGAGCGCGATATCAAAACTGTGCTGAAAGATGAACTGCGTGTGGTAACACAGCGTCAGCCTACAGCGCAGGAACTCAACGATATGCTCTTTGCGTGGATTGTCTGCAAGCATGTCAAATCTAATGCAATTGTCTATGCAAAAAATTTGCAAACCTTAGGAATTGGCGCAGGACAGATGTCGCGCGTGGATGCTTCGCGTATTGCGCGCTGGAAAGCCGAAGAAGCTGGCTTCGATCTAAGAGGAGCAGCGGTCGCCAGCGATGCATTCTTCCCCTTCGCCGATGGACTGATTGCTGCTGCAGAGTCGGGTGCAAGTGCCGTGATTCAACCTGGAGGATCGGTGCGCGATGAAGAAGTCATCAAAGCTGCCGATGAACGCAATTTGGCAATGGTCTTTACAGGCACGCGCCATTTCAAGCATTAAGTGAGGCTAAGCCGTCCTCAGCCAAAATTTTTTCAGGATAAGCTTATGCTTGACACACCTCTGAAAAACAAATACCTTTGTAATGCAGGCTTGCCAGATATCAACAAGAGTTGCTAGAAATGACTTCATCCTCGCGTTCCGCCTCGCCGTTGCGTCTTGCCGCAATTGACTTAGGCACGAACTCTTTTCATATGATTATCGTGGAGCTTTTGCCCGATATGAGCTTTACGATGATTGACCGCGCCAAGGAAATGATTCGCATTGGTGCAGGCAGCATGATGACCAAGCAACTCTCGGCAGCAGCGATGGCACAAGGCTTAGATACACTGATGCGTTTCCGCAAACTTGCTGAACAGCGTGGGGTCGATGTGCAGCATATTGTGGCGTTTGCTACCAGCGCAATACGCGAAGCTAAAAATGGTGAGGAGTTCATGGAGATGATTGCGTCGCGCGTAGGGATTCGCACGCGCATCATTTCTGGTGAAGAAGAAGGGCGACTGATTTATCTGGCGATTCGTCGTGCCATCAACATCGGCAAGCGAAAGGCATTGATGATTGATGTCGGCGGTGGTTCAGTGGAATTTATGATTGGGGATGCGCAAAATCTTTACTTTGTCGAAAGTAAGAAGTTAGGCGTTGCTCGGCTTTTAGAACGCTTCGTAACGACAGACCCGATTAGCGACCGTGAGCTAAGTGCGCTCGAAGGACATCTGGTCGAAGAAATTCGTCCTGTTGCAAAAGCCGCAAAAGCAATTGGCTTTGACTTTGCGATTGCCTCGAGCGGTACAGCGGAAAACATTGCGGCTATGATTTTACTTGCCGAGCGCGGTCAAGAGTTCGAGGCGCTCAATGGCAGCAGTTTCTCACGTCGTGGGTTTCTCAAACTCTACGAGAAACTGCTTGCAATACCTAGTGAAGCGCGGCGCCAAATCTCTGGCTTAGACCCGCAGCGCGCTGAACTCATCGTGCCCGGCATGGTCCTCTTTGATGTCATGATGCGCCTTTTTGACCTCAAGGAGATTACAATCTCTGAATATGCCCTGCGCGAAGGCATCGTACTGGATTATCTTTCACGTCATCTTGCGCCAATCTCTCTTACAAAAGAGATTGAAGGTCCGCGCCTACGCAGTGTCTTAGAACTGGCACGCCGCTGTCAGTGGGATGAGAGTCGCTCGCGCCATATTGCACATTTATCGCTTCAACTCTTCGACCAGCTCGAGTCGCTGCATGAACTTGGTAAAGTCGAACGCGAACTTTTGCAATACGCAGCGTATTTGCACAACATTGGTTACTTCATCTCACCATCAGCGCATCACAAGCATAGCCAATACATCATTCAAAATGCAGGGCTCAAAGGCTTCTCGCCTGAAGAAATTCAAATTATGGCAAACGTGGCGCGCTATCACCGCAAGTCGCCGCCAAAAGTTGAGCATGTCGCATTTCAATCGCTCTCGCCTCGCAATAAGCACGTGGTGCGTGTGCTGGCAAGCCTGCTGCGCTTAGCTAATGCGCTCGATAGAGGACATCGCCAAAATGTCAAAAGCGTCAAGGCAATTATTCATCCAAAGAAAATAGAACTTAGGCTTACAGCCATCTCCGACCCAGAAATTGAAATTTGGGCAGCCACACAAATGAGCGATATGTTTGAAGCAGTCTTTAGCCGAAAACTCGTGCTGAGCGTTGAACAAAACGCTGACTAATCGCTATCTTCCAAGTTCATTGTATTCACTTCTATCACATAGAATTATGCACATCGACACACCGTCTAAAACAAGTGCCCCGGCAGCACATGTTGCTGTGGCGCACCTTAAAGAGCATGTGGGCGAACTGGTCACCATCAAGGGCTGGCTCTACAACATTCGCTCCTCGGGCAAATTGATGTTCCCAGAAATTCGCGATGGCTCGGGCATTGTGCAGGGCATTGTGGTCAAAAACCAAGTCAGCGAAAGTGTCTGGCAAGCCTTCGAAAAACTTACGCAGGAAAGTTCTGTCATCGTCACAGGCGAGGTGAGCAAGCACCCCAAACTTGCTGATGTGTATGAGCTGCAAGTCAGAGACATAGAAATCGTGCAGCTCTCAAAAGGCTATCCAATTACTCCCAAAGAGCATGGAATTGAATTTCTCTCTGACCACCGTCATCTTTGGCTGCGCTCCAAGCGTCAATGGGCAATTATGAGAATCCGTCATGAAGTCATCAGTGCCATTCGTGATTTTTCAATACTCGAGAATTTATTCTGGTCGATGCGCCAATCATCACGCCTAACGCTGTGGAAGGTACGACCACACTTTTTGAAATGGATTACTTCGATTTGGGCAAAGCGTACCTGACACAATCTGGGCAACTCTATGCTGAAGCAGCAGCCTTGGCGTTTGGCAAAGTCTACACTTTCGGACCGACCTTTCGTGCCGAGAAATCCAAGACGCGCAGGCATCTGACAGAGTTCTGGATGGTTGAGCCTGAAATGGCTTACTACGACCTTGAAATGAACATGAATTTGGCAGAAGAACTCGTTGAGTATGTGGTGCAGCGCACGGTGGAACGGCGAAAGGAAGAACTCAAAATTTTGGAGCGCGATATTCAAAAATTAGAGCGCATTACGCGTCCTTTTTACCGAATGTCCTACACGGATGCCGTCAAGTGGCTCAACGAGCACAATATCAAGCTCATCAAGAAACAAGAAGACGGCAGTGAGATTCAAATAGATTTTCCTTGGGGTGAAGATTTTGGTGCGCCGCAAGAAGAAGCGCTCATGGAGCAATTCGATAAGCCCTGCATCATTCACCGTTATCCTGCGGCAGTTAAAGCCTTCTACATGAAGCGCGATCCAGAAAATCCACAGCTTGCCTTAGCAATGGATATGCTTGCACCTGAAGGCGCAGGCGAAATCATTGGCGGCTCGCAGCGCGAAGACAATTATGACGCACTTGTGGAACGCCTCAGGGAGCATCATTTGCCTATGGCACCGTTTGAGTGGTATTTAGACTTGCGCCGCTATGGCAGTGTGCCGCATTCAGGCTTTGGCTTAGGCTTGGAGCGCACGGTCAAATGGATTTGCGGACTGGAGCATATTCGCGAGACTTCGCCATATCCACGAATGATTTATCGCAACACGCCTTAGTGGCTCACTTCATCAGAAAGCGATGGCGCATCGGTATCGGCAGACTGCGCTTGATTGCGTTTTTGGTCGAAGTATCGGCGCACTGTCTCAGCGGCTTTTTTGCCCACGACTTCCGCCAGTTGCTCTACGCTTGCTAATTCAATCTGCGCAAGTGAGCCAAAGGTCTTCAGGAGTTTTTCAGCTTTGGCTTTGCCAATCCCATCAATTTCAGTAAGCTCTGTTGAGAGTGTGCGCTTATCTCGCAAGTGCCGATGAAATGTAATTGCAAAGCGATGAGCTTCATCTCGTGCTTGTTGCAAGAGTTTGAGTGAAGAAGACGTCTTGGGCAAATTGTGTGGCAGCGACTCATTCGGAAAAAAAACTTCTTCTAAGCGCTTGGCAAGCCCAATAATCGGAATCTGAAGACCTAAGCGTGTTAAGACCTCATAGGCAGCGGAGAGTTGTCCTTTACCGCCATCAACAATGATCAGATCAGGCAGCGGCAATTCTGTTGCAAGCGAGCCCGAATAGCGACGCTCAATGACTTCTGCCATAGCGGCAAAATCATCAATGCCTTCCACGCTCTTGATTTTGAATTTGCGGTAGTCCGACTTCTTGGGTTTGCCATCGACAAAACACACCATTGCTGAAACGCTCTCTGCGCCTTGAAAGTGCGAGTTATCGAAGCACTCGATGCGGCGTGGCAATTTTGGCAAACGCAAGTCGCGCTCTAAGGCATAAACGCTGCGAGGAATGGCTAAGGCTTCACCGCGTTTTTGCTTTTGCAATAAGTATTCACTCAAAAGATGACGCGCATTGGTTTCGCACATGGAGACAAGTTTTGCTTTGTCGCCAATTTGTGGCACAATGAACTCAACGGTCTTGCTCTCCCCTTGCTCAGCTAAGCGTGTCTTTAGCAAGGCTTGAAGAGCATCAAGATGTGCAGGGGCTTCAGCTGTGAAAATCTCATCGGGTATGGTGTCGGTGGTCTCAAGGTAGTATTTCTCGAGCAGGCGTGTGAGCAACTCAGGCATAGGTACGCCCTCAATGTTGGAAAAGTAGTAATGCATGGAGCCAATGAGTTTGCCATCACGCACTTTGAAGACGGTGCCACAAGCATCATCATCTTGTGCAGCAATCGCAAAGATGTCACGGTCGATGTCATCGATGGTCATCACACGCTGTTTTTCTGTGTAGCGTTTGAGCGCTTCGAGCTGGCGTTTGAGTCCAGCAGCTTGTTCGAATTGTAGGGCACTGGCGCAGGCTTTCATACGTGCTTCAAGCGAGCGAATAGCATCGCGTGTTTTGCCTGAAAGCAGTTTGCGCACTTCGCTAATCATTGCATCATAATCGGCTTCGGACTGCAAGCCTTCGCATGGACCTTGACACTTCTTGATGTGATAGTCTAAACACACCTTGAACTTTTTGGCGCGAATGTTCTCTTCAGTGAGTTTGAGTGAGCAACTGCGCACTTGAAAAATCTCGCTAATCGCATCAAGCAGTGCTCGCATCTGTTTGCCATCGGTATAAGGACCGAAATACTTTGAGCCATCGCGTACAACGGTGCGGGTTGGAAAAATGCGCGGAAATGGCTCATTTGTAATGACAATGTAGGGATAGGTTTTGTCGTCGCGCAAGTTGATGTTGTAGCGCGGCTTGAGCTGCTTAATCAGATTGTTTTCAAGAATGAGTGCTTCGACTTCAGAGGAGGTGAGAATGAGTTCAAGGTCTGCAATTTTGCTCACGAGCAGTGCAGTCTTACGATTGTGCTCTGAGCAACTGCGAAAGTAGGATTGCACACGCGCACGCAAGTTTTTTGCTTTGCCGACATAAATCACTTGACCCGTTTTATCTTTGAATTGATACACGCCACTTGAAGTCGGCAAATTTTGCAACTTTTCGCGCAGCGTCGGCGATATATCGCTCTCAATATTTTCTAAATGATCTTGCAACTGAACGGTGTGCATCTCTGACATAGCATGGCGTTGCTTCAAAGTTGATGCAAATTTACAGTCAAATCAGCAAGAATTGAGCCGCCAAAAAGAAAAAGCATGAAGAAGGAAATCAGACAAGAAAGCCACGGGCTTTCCTATTTTGAGATACAAATTGTGAATGTTTAGATTGCATTTTATTACTATACTTAAGATTGTCTAAACGTGCAATGCCGATACGCATACTTCACCTCGAGCCAAGTCTCTCTGATGCCGCTCTAACACTCTTAACCCTTAAAACGGCTTTCCCTGACTGCAGTGTCGAGCGTATCGTATCGCTAAAAGAATTTGAAGAAGAGTTAGAAGATAATGGCTTCGATGTCGTTGTCTCTGAATATCAACTCTCTGATGGCACAGCAGACAAAGCACTTAAACTCTTGCGTCGTCAGCGTCCCAGTGTGCCCTTTATCGTGCTGTCTGCAGTGCGTGAGACCGCCGTTGCCTTAAAAATGCTTGAAAAAGGCGCTGCAGATTATGTCTTCAAAGAGCATCGTCAACATTTGCCGAGTGCAATTCAAGAAGCATTGCAGAGAGTCTCTACGCTGCGTCAAACTGTACCAGCACCAGCTGCACCGCAACCTGAAGCGCCATCACCAGCACCAGCTGCACCTTTGACATCTATACCGACTGTAACATCTGGTGAACTGCTGTCATCGACGCCAGCAACAACGCCTGCTGAATTTCCCTCATCGACGCTGACTGCACCGCAGCCTGAACCGCTATCACCTGCACCAACTGCACTGCAACCTGAAGCGCCAATATCACCCGTCTCCGGAAATTCACCGGCGACTTCAACGCCGACTGAGAATCAGAGTGCACCCGCTTTCGTGGACGAGCCTGACACAACAGATAGTTCCCTTGTTGCAGCGCCGCCTGAAAGTCCCTTCTTGGAAAGTGAGCTTGCTGACACAGACAGCCCTGCACCATCAATTGAAGATGCAGCAGTGCAAACAGAGACCGCCGTGCAAAGTCCGTTTTTGGATGAGGAGACGATTCCAACGGTTTCAGCAGAAGACAAAGAAAGTGATGCTGCGCCAGTGCAGCCTATACTTGAGGCGCATGATGTCGAATCTGAAGCGGAAGTAACACCACCTGAAAAACTGTCAGAGGTTGCGCAAACAGAAATTGTGGATTTTCGAGCAATCGTGGAGCAACTCTCCGACGCAATTTTGCTCATTGACACGCAAGGCACAATTCGCTATGCTAGCCCTGCGGCTGAAAAAATTTTCGAGTGTGCGCTCTCGGAACTAAGCAGCAAAAACTTCCTTGAACTTGTGCATCCCGATGATCGTCCAGCACTACGCGATAGGCTCGATGAAAGCATTGAGCATCCTGCGCAGACTTTTACAAACTCGCTTGAACTGCGTCTTTTGCATTCAGGCTCAACACCGCGTGTGATCTCTATACGCGAGCGTAATGAGCTGCACAATCCTATGGTGCGTGCCATCATTCTCACTGTGCGTGAGATTACCGAGCGGCGTCATCAGAGTCAGATGCGCAAAATGCAATCCCGTGTGCTTGAGCTGATAGCAAGTTCAGCGCCACTAAATGAAGTGATGAGCGAACTGTGTTTGAGCATTGAGCAATATTTGCCCGACCTGCAATGCAGTGTGCATCTTGTGGAGAGAGAATCACTGCGGCTTGTGGCAGCACCCAGTCTGCCAGATGACTTCGCTAAGGAAATAGATGGCATGGACATTGGAATGCAGCGCTGCACGTTTGGGACCGCGGCGCATCTCAAAACACGTGTGACTTCAGAGAATTTGCAAACCGATCCGCTTTGGGAAGCTATCCACACCTGGTACAAAACTTTGGATTTGCTGCGTGTTGGTCGCAGCCCATTTTTGACAACGCTCGCAAGGTACTTGGTGTCTTGACACTGTATTCCAACGAGCCACACCGCCCAGATAGCTTGGAAGTTGAGTTCATGGAAACAGCAGCAAAAGTCGCAAGCCTTGCAATTGAGCGTACAGAAATGCAAGAGCAGTTGCGTTGGAGCAAAGAACGCCTGCGCCGCACGATTGACACGGCAACTATTGGTATCTTCACCTGCTGGCTCAATGGACGATTTAGTGATGTCAATCCAGCTTTCTGCGCTATGCTGGGCTATTCAGCAGAAGAATTGCTCGAGATGACCTTTCAGGACATCACCCATCCTGATGACTTAGCCATTTCTGTTGAGCAAGACAATAAACTTCTGAGTGGCGAAATAGAACGCTATACGTTGCTCAAGCGCTATCTGCATAAAAACGGTGAGCCTGTTAATGTGCGCGTGCAAGTTGGCTTGGCTAAAAATGCAGATGGCAGTCCTGCGTATTTCGTTGCTGAAGTTGAAGACATCACGGAGGCGCTACGTACAGCTAAAGCCTTGGAAGAATCCAATGCGAAACTCTCGATGATTTTGGGCACTATCAACGATGGTGTCTATCGCTTTTGTGTGTATGCAAATCAGGAATTTGAGTATGACTTTTTCTCGCCTTCATGTGAAAAAGTTTTTGGTTTCACAGTCGAAGAGATGCAGCGCGATAAATTCCTCTGGTTGAATCATGTTCATGAAGAAGATAGAGAAGCAATATGGCAAAAGAGTTTCAAGAACATTTTTGAAGGCAGAGTGGCTTCAGTAGAATATCGCTTTTGGCGCAAAGATGGTGAGTTGCGCTGGCTTGCAGCGACACTTTCGCCGAGTTTTAAGGCAGAACAAAACTGCTGGTTAGTTGTCGGTGTGACGCGCGATATCACAGAGCGCAAGATGAGTGAACTTGCCTTGGCGCAGTCAGAAGAACAGTATCGCGCACTGGTCAGCAGCAGCAAAGATGGTGTGTATTTGGTGCAAGATATGAAGTTTGTCTTCGTCAATCGTGCATTTCTTAACATGTTGGGCTATACGAAAGAGGAGGTGATTGGACAGTCTTGCCTTGAAGTCATTGCCCCTGAATATCATGCAAAGATTGAGGAAATCTCAGCGGCATTTCAGCAAGGACAATTGACAGCCAGTGAATTTGAGATAGAACTAATCTGCAAAAATGGCGAGCGCATTTTAGTTATTGCAACACTTGCTGTAACAACCTATCTGGGCAAGCGAGCGGCAACTGGCACGGTCAGAGACATCACAGAAAAGAAACGCTTTGAGGAGGCGCTGCGTCAATCTGAAGCAGAACTCAAAGCCATCTTCAACAGCGTACCGTATGCTCTGCTGCTGCTCGATCACAATTATCATGTGCGTGCTTTCAATCTGAAAGCTATTCAAGATAGCCAGCGACTGTATGGTCAGCCATTGCGTATCGGTGAATCAGTTTTGAGTTTGGCGAAAGAAAATCAGCATTTGCCGCTGTCGCAAAAGTATCTTGACGCTGCCCTGCAAGGTGAGCACGTGCACTTTGAGACAACAGTTACGCATGGTGCAGAGACGCACTGCTACGAAGTGCGCATCACACCAGTGCGCAATGCCAACGAAGATATCATTGGCATTTGTGTGGTGTTGGGAGACATTTCTGAGCGTAAGGCAGTAGAAGAGCAGCTACGCTTCCAAGCCCGTGTGCTCTACGAAATGAAAGAAGCTGTAATTGCAGTCGATGCTACAGGGCGAGTAAAGTATTGCAACCGTGCCGCAGAAGTGTTTCATGGCAAATCATTGCAGGAGATGCTGGGCATACGCAGCGAAGTGATTATGCGATACAAGTATCCAACTAAGCAAATTCATCAAGCTGCTAAAGCCGCATTAGAGCAAGAAGGACATTGGCAAGGCGACGTGATTTATTTGAGTCATCACAGTGGCAAAGAGCGTATTGTTTCGCTGTATTTGGGCAAACTCTATAGTGATGAGCAAAAACCAAATGGCTTGCTCTGCGTGCTAGAAGATGTAACAGAAGTACGCCAAGCTGAACTTGAACTAAAAAAATCGCAGGTGCAATTGCGTGAGATTATTGAGAATGCACCGATTGTGCTCTTTGCGCTTAATACATCAGGCATTTTCTCACTAGCACTTGGCAAAGGATTAGAGCTATTGGGCTACGATTCAGTTTCACTGGTTGGCAAGTCGGTCTATCAACTCTTTTCGCAGAACACGATCTTTTTGCAAGATATTGGTCGCGCCATGTCCGGTGAAAAGTTTAATCATAGTGCGCAGTTTGATGACGTGTTCTTCGACTATCATCTCTCCCCGCTGTATGATGATGCGCAAAAGATAATCGGCGTGTTAGGGGTTGCAATTGACCGCACAGAAAAGCATCGTGCTGAACTGGAGCGTGAAAGGCTGCAAGATCAACTGATTCAAGCACAAAAAATGGAAGCTATTGGCACACTCACGGGTGGTATTGCGCATGATTTTAACAATCTGCTTGGTGCAATACTTGGCAATCTTGAAGTCATTAAGAAGCATGTGGCACAAAGCACAGTGGTGCAAAAACCATTGGAGCGTGCAGAAGCCGCCGCCAACCGCGCCGCCGCACTAACACAGCAACTGTTGGCGTTTGCCCGACAAGGCAAATTCACGCCAAAACGCATCGCACTGAATCAAGCGATCCTGAATGCGTTAGAGATTCTTGAGCACACGATTGACAAGCGCATCAAGATTCATAAAGAACTTACGCCAGACTTACCAGAGATTTATGGCGACCTCACCCAGCTGCAACAGGTCATCATCAACCTTACCTTAAATGCGTGCGACGCTTTTCCAAAATATCTCATTGAGAACGACAGCGCCTGCATCACGTTTGCCACCTTGCTTCTGCAAGATGAATCCGTGCGTGCGCGCTCTGCACTGGACAAGAACAAAAATTATCTACACCTCAAAGTCTCTGACAATGGTGTCGGGATTCCAAAAGAATTCCAAGCCAAAGTGTTCGAGCCGTTTTTCACCACAAAAGAAGTGGGCAAAGGCATAGGACTGGGGTTATCGATTGTCTATGGAATCATTAAAAAGCATCAAGGACTGATTGAAGTAGACAGTGAGGTAGGTAAAGGCACAACCTTTCACATTTACTTACCTGTTGCAGACTTCACTGCTGAACTAAAAGATTAAAAGGTGCTGAACTTAATGTGTGAGCCACATGTATCTCTGCGTGTAGATTCACACACTGCTGAGTTTTTTACAACGAAAAAAACAACAAATCATTATTACGATGACGGACTTTGTCTTCAAAACCATCACAGGAGAGACGAAGAAACTCTCGGACTACAAGGGTCGTGTGATGCTGGTTGTTAATGTCGCATCCAGGTGCGGGTACACGCCACAGTACCGCGGCTTGGAAGCGCTGCATGAAGCCTATTCGCCAAAGGGGTTAAGTGTCGTTGGATTCCCGTGCAATCAATTTGGTGCGCAAGAGCCGGGCAGCAATGAAGAAATTTTGCGCTTTTGCACGACAAACTATGGCGTCAAGTTTGATATGATGGATAAAATTGATGTCAATGGTGAGGGTGCGCATCTGTTTTACAAGTGGTTGACGACCCACGCAAATCCGCCGGGCAAAGTAAAGTGGAATTTTGAGAAGTTTCTGCTTGGTAAAGACGGCACGATTCGCGCGCGTTTTGAGAGCCGTGTGGCGCCTGACTCTGCGCAGCTCAAACAAGCCATTGAAGAAGCATTGGCAGAAGAATGTGCGCCGATGCTCACAAGCCAATCCATTTTGTAAGGAAAATCTCTATCTTTGCAAAACAAAATTTAGACCAGCGCTTGATTTGAAAGAGTTGCCACCTACTAATGTGCGCGAGTTTGAGAGACGCCGTAAGCCGCGCTCGCAGCGGCGCTTCAAGATACGGCGCGTGGAAATGCCACGCGTCTCTCGCTCGGCTGTCCCTTCGACATTCACCGTGATGAATATGGTGTGTGGCTATGCATCAATCGTTACGGCAAGTGATGGTAACATTGTCGCCTCGGGCTGGTTTATCATCTTCGCAGCGCTCTTCGATACGATCGATGGCTTTATTGCACGCCTCACAAACTCTGCTTCTGATTTCGGTGTAGAATTGGATTCGCTCTCCGACTTGGTCTCATTTGGTGCAGCGCCTGCCTTTTTAGCTTACAAATCAGGATTGGATACGCTGGGCATTGTAGGCTTGCTCATCAGTGCGATGCTCATGGTGGGCAGTGGACTGCGTCTTGCGCGCTTCAATGTGCAACTTACAGGCTACAAAGATTACTTTTCGGGTCTGCCGACACCATCTCAAGCCATGACCATTGCAGCGTTTGCAGTGTGGCTGGTAAGCGAAAACGTCTTGACGAGTGAACAAAAACTCGGCGCGCTGATTGCGCTGACGCTGACACTTTCGCTCTTGATGATTAGCAAGGTGCGTTACGAAAAATTGCCAAAACCTACACAAGAAGAATTTCGAGAGCGCCCAGTCAAATTCTCGCTGGTGATTCTTGCAAGCGTGATGATACTGATGTTTCAAGCCAAAGGTCTACTTATCGTAATGCTGTGCTACATCGTGGTAGGCATTGTGCGCTCACTCTACGATTTCTTTTTCGAAGAAATGCCTAATGAAAAACTCTCAGAGTCAAATACACTGACAAACACCGAACTTTCCAAAAAACAACCTTCGTAACAAATCATCGCAATGTGCTATGTGGCAACATCTTATCCTTCTTTTTTCAGTGATTGGGCTAGCTGCCTGCACGCAGCCGAAATCTGATTCCAAAACCACTGAACAAAAGCCAGAAGTAGCAAAATCCGATGCCCAAGTGTCTTCGAAGACGTTGAAGACCTGGGAAGCCTTGGATGCGTTTCACAATGTGATGGCAGAAACCTACCATCCGTTAGAAGATGGGGACTTCAAGCCGATTCGGGCACGCGCAGGTGAGCTTGCTGCACGCGCCAAAGACTGGGCTGACTCGCCAATACCTGAAAATTATGTCACTAAACCTGAGTTCAAGGCGGTGATGGATTCGCTCGTAAAAGAATCTCAAGCACTTGCGGAGATGATTGCAAAGAATGCAGCCGACAACGACATCAAAGCGGCATTAACAGCGTTGCATGATCGCTTTCATCAGGCAGAAGCAATGTGCATAAGAAAGTAATCAAATTTACAAGCGATGCTCTTCAAAGCTAAAGTGATTGTAACACTGCGTAAGTCTATTCTGGATGTGCAAGGCAAAGCCGTTCTGCATGCGCTAAAGAGTCTTGCATACAGCGCAGTCAAATCAGTGCGCATCGGCAAGTATATTGAACTTGAAATAGAGGCGCAGACACGTGAAGCAGCCTTGACTCTTGCAGAATCTGCGTGCAAAAAATTGTTAGCAAATCCTGTCATGGAAGATTTTGAGGTCGAAGTCGAAGAACTCACGCAAGCCTCTACACAATAGTGCTATGACAAAATTGCGATTTGGAATCGTCGTTTTCCCAGGGTCTAACTGCGACCACGATGCGCTGCATGTCTGCCAATCTCTCCCAAATGCGGAGGCAAAACTGCTCTGGCACAAAAGCACCGACCTGGAAGAAAGCGATATTCTCATCTTGCCCGGTGGCTTTTCCTTCGGCGATTACCTGCGCACTGGTGCTATTGCACGCTTCTCACCAATTATGACAGAAGTAATGCGCCACGCTAAATTAGGCAAACCTGTCCTCGGCATTTGCAATGGCTTTCAGATTCTTTGCGAAGCAGGACTCTTACCAGGTGTGCTCTTGCGCAACGTCCATCGACGCTTTATTTGCAAAACTGTAACACTCAAAGTGATGCAGAACGATACGATATTTACAGCTAACTATCACCAAGGCGAAGTCTTGAGAATGCCAATTGCACACGGCGATGGAAATTACTTTGCTTCGCCTGAAGTGCTTCATGAAATGGAGGATAACGGACAGATTATTTTCAAATACTGTAACGCTCACGGTGAGATTACAGATGACGCCAATCCAAATGGGTCAGCGCACAACATCGCTGGCATTGTAAATAAAGAAAGAAATGTGTTAGGTATGATGCCGCATCCGGAGCGCGCTGCTGAAAGTTTGCTGGGTTCAACAGATGGGCGACGACTGTTTGAATCACTCGTGCAGCGCGCGGTACTTCAAGCCATGTGAAAGATGCAAATTACCCTGATGAAAAGTCTCTCAATACGCACTGCGGTCTGTGCACTATCGCTGTGTGCGATGCTGATAAGTGCGCCGCTACTGGCGCAACAATCGTCCTACCCACTAACGCTGTCCTACGACAAAAACGCGTTCCGCACGTTTGCAAAGAATTACGAGGCGTTCAAGAAAAAATATCAGTTCAATTATCTGCATGAGACAATAGATACTGTCAGTTGCACCGTTGGCTTGCTTGCCTATGCAGTGCACCCAATCAAACTGCCGCTCTCGAGGTATCTTTCAGGTACAGCCAGTGCGGATACAATGGCAGCGATTCTAACCGCCTTGCGCACGTTCATTGATGAAAGCGCAGCACTGCTCAATGCCACATCACGCGATATCGCTTTGGTCTCGCTGCGCGAAGCTGAAGGGGCAATTGTCGTACGCTTTGAGCGCGCCACCTACGGCAAAATGCGTGCAGGCGGAGAGACGCGCGGACAATTAGAATTCGTAATCAATCGACAAGGCGAAATTGCTGTGCTGGTCTGCACGGCAACACGCATTCTGACAGGATTACCACAAAAAGCTAAAGTCCCCGTCGAGAAAATTTATAAAAATGTTGATAGGCAAAAAACTCACTTTCACGATTGACGACAAATTCGTGCGCTATGAAATCGACCGCATTGATGTCATCAAGCCGGCGCTCTTATGTGTCTATGAAGATAAAGAGATTAACACGCGCACGCTCAAAGATGGGCTAACAGAGATGCAGCTAAAACGCGCTAAAGTGCACCTTGCCTACGAAGTCGAAATCGACATCAAATACAAAAACCAATTGCACGCATTTACATTGATGCCATAACAGGCGAAGAACTGGCAACGGAATATCCCTTTCTGGCTATGGAGTAACCACGCGCTGAAGGTAACACATGCAGCACGAAAACATGCCACGATAAACAGACTGCTGACATGCCTCTATGCTGACAAAAATTCTGATTACTTGGCTCATTAACGCTGTGGCAGTTTATGCTACTGCGACCTTTGTGCCAGACATTACGGTCAAGAACGTTGGGTCTGCGTTGCTTGCGGCGCTGGTTTTGGGGCTGGTCAATACCTTCATTCGTCCGATTTTGATGTTGCTCTCGCTTCCACTGATTGTCGTAACGCTCGGGCTCTTTTTACTTGTCATCAATGCACTGATGCTGCTGCTTGCCTCAGCGGTTCTGCCTGGATTTGAAGTGAAAGGATTTTTCACAGCAGTGCTGGGGTCTCTTTTGATTAGCGCCGTCTCTTTCCTTTTAAGCGCCCTCTTCCAAGTGGGGCGATAATGTTTGAGCTACACGCTGCCTGTTGCTGCAGTTTTTCTATCAGCCACATTTTTTGAAAATGTACCTTGTTTCCCACAGTCGTCTGCTTAACTTCAATCGTTTGCATAACAAAGTGAGCGGCAAAACAATCTCTTGCATGACAACACAGCATTACTGATTCTATCAGTAAAAAGTCCTGTCAGCGCTCTGCAAATGCAATCATAACGAGGTGCTGGCATACACGGTCTGATAACACCTAAGAGGCATATCATCCAAATTGACACGCCATGCAACGGAGACTTTTTGGAGACCACGCGTGAGCACGTTTCGGTAAGTGAAGGGTCAAATTTTTTCAATTCAAAACACGAGCGCCTATGAAACGGTTCGTGACTTTCTTGCTCTGCGGCATTGCCTTCTCTGTTGCAATTTCGGAACAAGCGCGTGCGTTCAGTGTGCTGGCAAACTACCCGCTTAACGGCAGCTATATCGCCACGCAAGGCAGCGTAGGTCCAATGACCTTCACGGGTGGCACGGCGACTTATGTGCCGTCAGAGCGCGCCTATGCAATTAGCGGTGCGACGCCTAACTTGCAAACTGATGCCATCACAATGACAAGCGGCACGCACATTCTTGTCAGCGTATGGTTTAAGATTACAGCTTATCCGAGCCCTGGCACGCGCCGACCGATTATCGTCGAATCCAACAATGACCTCGGGGCATTCGTGGAATCCAACGGCACAATTTCCCTTTTAGATGGTGGGAGTAATTTCACCTTAAGCACGCTGACGGTGCCACTCAATGAGTTCAACAATGTCACCCTCTCATCTGACGGCACACTGGCACACTTATATCTGAACGGTACCCGTGCAGCCGTGATGCCAGTAACATCACTGCCCTCGCGCACAACACGCCAGTTTCGCACAGCCTACATCGCAGCAACATCCAGCTACTTTATCGGCTCGATTCGAAACCTGCATGTCTATGATAACTCCAGCGGTGAGGCTGTGCGTAACTTAAACGCAACGGGCGCATTTAGCTTCAGAGAGGCGCTGACGACTAGCGTCCCCGATAGCGGCTCAGTAACCTTTAATCGCACACTGACTGGTACGATCTTACTTTCGGGCAGCAAAATCACGCCGCGCAATCTTGTCGTCTGCGAACCATACCAATCAATTGAAGTGAGTATGACGACGGCCAATGTCCCGACGCTGGATTTGTTCAGCGGATTTTTCGTCATGTCAGGCTTAACCCTTTCGGGTGGCAACATCGGTGGCGGCATTGAACTCACCACATGCAACGCCAAAATCGATCGTTGCACATTTCGTAATAACTACGCTTCTGGCAATGGCGGCGCAATTCGTGTGCTGGACACGGGCACCTTGCTCGTAACGAACAGCACATTTGAGGGCAATACAGCATTCGACGGTGGCGCAGTCTTTTTGATGGAAACCAGTTCTTCCGCTTTCATCAATTGCACGTTTGCAAATAATCTTGCACAGGGAAGAAGCATGACTGCAGTCATACCCGGTCGTGGTGGAGCGATTTTTGATGATGGCGACGACCCTGCACTCACGCTGACCAATTGTACTATTGTAGGCAATAACGCAACCGGTACCGGCGGCGGTATTTACGGTATTCCCAGTGAGACAATCGGACTGATGCGCAACACGATTGTCGCAAACAACACTGCACCAACAGCCCCCGACATTTCAGGCGTTATTATCACAAATGGTAGCACAAATAACCTTGTGCGTATCGGCACAGGGCTAACTGGCATCACCGACGCCGTGAACGGTAATCTTATCGGTACAACTGCTGCGCCACGCGAGCCGCTTCTTTCCACACTCGGCAGTTGGGGCAATCAGCCCGGTCCTACGCAAACCTTCGCCCTGTTGCCCGCAAGCCCGGCTATCAATGCTGGCACAACTCGCGCAGGCATCCCAGCAAGAGACCAACGTGGCAATGCCCGTGTTGGCGCAACAGATATCGGCGCATTTGAATCACAAGGCTTTGCACTTACTATGAAAAGCGGAAACAGACAGCAATGCGCACTCAACACGCCATTCCCAGCTCCGCTGGTGTGCGGCGCAAATTCCTCGGCAGGAGAGCCTGTAGCTGGTGGTGTCGTTACATTTACAGCGCCTACTGCTGGCGCAAGTTGCACCTTCCCATCAGGAAACCCGGTTCGTATTACGCTTAATACCAACGGTGATGCTATCGTAACGCCCACGGCGAATAACACGCTGGGCAGTTATACCGTAGCTGCTACAGCGAACGGTGCATCTGGCACTAACTTTTCACTGACCAATCAATTCTTCCAATCGCCGTCTGCACAGCCCACAGGGTTGATCTTCCCAACAGTGCAGCCCACCTTGATTACAGGACAATTCACTGCAGCATCGCCTGTGCCAACTGGCTACATCGTCTTGCGCCGCACTTCGCCGACCTCAACGCCACCCGTTGATGGTACGACCTACACCGTCGGTCAAACCTTTGGCACCTCAACCGTCATTGCACTGGGCAGCGGTGTAACATTCGGCGATAATACAGTGGTGTTCAATCAGACCTACATCTATGAAGTTTATGCTTACAACGGATCAGGTGCAAATATCAACTACCTGCAGAGCGCACCACTAACTGGCATACAAACCGCCTTGCCCGTTGAGCTTACCTTGTTCGAGGCGCAAAATGTTGTGCGCGGTATGCAATTGCGCTGGACAACGGCATCAGAGCAAAACAACGCAGGCTTTGAAGTGCAAAGAAGAAGCGTGAATCGAGAAGTGAGTAGCGAGGCGTGGCAAATCTTGGGCTTTGTGCGTGGCAACGGCACAACGAGCGAAGCGCAATCGTATTCGTTCTTAGATCGAAGCGCATCAGGCAAAGTGCAATATCGCTTAAAGCAAATTGACTTTGACGGACAGTTTGAGTATTCCAATGTGATTGAAGTCGATGCGGGCTTGCCGAAGACCTTTGCGTTGGAGCAAAACTATCCCAATCCATTCAACCCAACAACGGTCATCAGTTATCAACTGCCTGTGGCAAGCGATGTCTCGCTCAAAGTCTATGATGTGCTCGGCAAGGAAGTGATGACGCTGGTCAATCAGAGACAGGAGGCGGGACGCTATCAAGCATGGTTTAATGCAAGCGGGTTGGCGTCGGGTCTGTATCTGTACCGTTTGCAGGCAGGCAATTTCGTGCAAACGAAGAAGATGATGCTGGTGAAGTAATCCGTAGAGACTAAGTTAATTAGTTAGAAAGACAGGGCGAGCGCACGATGCTCGCCTTTTTTGTTGTCACTTGCTGAAAGAACAGTAACGAATGAATGGTGTGAAAAGCAAGCCTACACGAAAGAGGCTGGAATAAGCAAGGCTTCTCGCAGGCGTTCCAGATAGGTTTGATGCGGGATTTCAATTGCGCCGTAGCGTCTGACGTTGTCGTTCATAAATTGTGAATCAAGCAGCGTGAAACCGCGCTCGCGTAGGCGCTCCATGAGCGTAACAAAAGCAACCTTCGAGGCATTAGAGACTCGATAGAACATAGACTCACCAAAAAAGCAGCGCCAAGTGCGACACCATAGAGTCCACCGACAAGGACGCCATCTTTGAAGGTCTCGACACTGTGTGCATAGCCCAAGTAATGTAGTTCGGTATAAGCCTCAATCATTTCTTCAGAAATCCATGTGCCGAGGCCATCACCGCGTTCTGTGGCACACTCGCGCATGACGCGTTCGAAGGCGGTGTTGATGCGCACTTCAAAGATTCCTTTTTTGATAATCTGACGCAGGGAGCGTGGCGGCTTGAAAGTTTCAATGGGAATGATTGCCCGTTGTTTTGGCAAATACCATTGCACTTCACCGGTGATAGAATCTGCCATTGGAAAAATGCCTGTAGAGTAGCCATAAAGCAAAATGTCAGGCGTCAAAGAGTAATCGGGTTGTCGGTGTGCCATAGGTATTCGAGCTTCAGGTAAAAAAAAAATGTGCGCAAACAGTGCAAGTACCATCAGTTTTAGACAAACAAATACGATCGAAAGCAAGAACAGGAATGCTAAGCGTGAAAAGGGAGCAGAGAGCCACTATTCTTTTGCAATTGCCAACACGCCTTTTGAAGCGGTTTCAGCAGGTGGAAGTTCTTCATAGACTTTACCCGGCTCTTTGCGTCCAACCAATTCATACACTTTGATGGGCTCGGCTTTGCCTTGCACCGTAATGGTGGCAAGTTCGCGGCAGAGACAATAGTCTTTTACGCGCTCGTATGTGAACTGCGAAATCATAATTGAGGTGCCGAAGGCTTTATTAGCAGCTTCAAGACGCGCTGCAAGGTTCATAGCATCACCCATTGCAGTGTATGCAAAGCGGGATTGTGAGCCCATGTTGCCCACAATAACGGTACCGGTATTGATACCCATGCGTGAATAAATCGCTGGCTTACCTTCGGCTGCCCACTTTTCACGCAGTTTCTTCAAGGTCTCTTGCATTTCAAGGGCTGCCCAGCAGGCTTGCTTGGCATGATCTTCAACGGGAATGGGGGCATTCCAGAATGCGACAACCGCATCGCCAATGTACTTATCGAGTGTGCCGCCATACTTGAAGATAATATCTGTCATCGTGCCAAGATACTCATTGAGCAGCTCGACAAGTTGCTCAGGGTTATCTTTATAGCTTTCGGAGATGTTGGTAAAGCCTTTAATGTCGCTGAAAAACATGGTAAGTTCACGTCGCTCGCCACCAAGTTTGAACGAGTCAGGATTGGCAATCATCTGGTCGACCAGCACAGGCGGTACATAGGCGTTAAAGAAGCCTTTAATCAATTTCTTCTGGCGCGATTCCGTGAAGTATTGGTAGAAAATACTTGCGATGTACGAGAGCGAAATCGTACTGGCAAATGGAATGACATAAACCAGCACGCTGTCTTCTATGAAACGATTCATAGAGTATTGGTAGGCTGCGACGAATGCGCCAACAGCAAGCAAAAGAGAAATGACTTCTGCGCTGAACTCTTGCATAGAGCCTGCGCGTCTGAAGCCGAGTGTAACAAGCACAGCAACAAGCAGTGCGCCAGCAATAAAAATAACTTGCGTTGAAAGAGATTGAGAGAAGAAGTACGCAATCGGATCAACGTCCAACACATAGACAAAAAGCATGCTTAAGCTGAAAATTGCAAAGAGCGTAACCGTAATCGTAATGCCTAACAGCACAGTTTGATTAAAAAGACGAATGCGCTTGATGAAGACAGCGATAACAAAGAGCGCATAACTTACAACAGTTAAGAACCCAATCACTGCAAATGGATTAGCAAGGCGAATAAACTTGCCATCGAGAAAGTTCTGTACCGCAGTAGCGTGTATTTCTACTCCATACATCTTGTTTTGGTCGGGGCGACCGTCTGTCCACATGGACGTAGGAAAATCGTCTTTGGCTTCAGGGAACATCGGTCCGATGATGCAGATTTTGCCTTTCACTTGCTCTTGGATGCCGCTAAGTGGATCATCAAAAAGATCAAGTGCCCAGAGGTCGCGCAAGTCTTCATTGTGTATAAGGGAGAGTGAGTCGAGCCCTGTTTCTTTCATCACTTGCTTAAACTGTTCATACTCAAACTTGGTCATGAACTCTCGGTCATCTAAGATATTCTCAGCAGAAATTTCAGGGAAGGCATGGCTTGGACCGTAAGGATTGAGCAAGACGGATTCACCGTCGAAACTCGGAATAGATTTGCCGGCAAAAATGAATTCATTCCTGGTGCTGTGCACAGAGTCACTTGTGTTCAGATAGACTTTTAGGATAGCATAAGCAAAAGAGGGGAATTGATTGCCCAAGACATTGGCACTGGCAGGGTGATAGCGGCGCAAGACCCCGTCGTTGTCTTGACGCACATAGACATTGCCGACAACTGTGCCCGGCGAGCCATCAAAAATGGTAACATAGTCTACTTTCTTGAGCGACGTGTATTCGACTTGTTTGTTTTCCGTCATGGAAGTTGGCTCACGCCCAGCGACCACCACATTTTGCGCTTCAGCTGCAGCGGCACGAAATGCTTCATCGCCACCTCTTTTATCTACCTCATCGAACATCAAGTCGAAGGCAATCACTTTTGCGCCAGCACGATGCAAATTGCGGATGATGCGTGCGTGGTAATCGCGAGACCAAGGAAAGGATTGCACTGCTTGCTGAGCTTGGTCTGTAATTGTTATCAGCACAACTTGGGAGTGTTGTTTGAATGTCGCGTCTATGGGGCGGCTATTAAACTTTGCATCTAATAATTTAAGTTCAAGATTGTTCAGAATATCAAGGCGCGAGATAAGAAAAGAAAAGAGCACAATGAGCGGTGCGATAAACAGCCCAACAAACCAAATTTTACCAAAAACATTCTTCCGAAGAAACTTGGATATGCTATTGTAATCTCTTTCTGCCATAGACATTCCACTGAGTTCGTTGGAATTTACAATGAAGGAAGTTTTACGCAAATAGCTTTTAAGGGGGTAAAGAAAGGATGAGCAACGCAGCGTGGAGTGGTGTCCAAGAAGCAAAGCGGTTTTTGTATATTCGTTTTCTAGATTTAAGCTCAACTTGGCTATGTCAGAATCCAAATCAGCGGTAAAAACAAAAACGGAGACGCCTGAGAAAGTGATGGAAAAAATCGTCTCACTTTGCAAACGGCGTGGCTTTGTCTTTCAATCCTCAGAAATCTATGGCGGCTTAGGCGCCTGCTACGACTACGGTCCGCTGGGTGTGGAACTCAAGCGCCACATCAAAGATGCATGGTGGGACGCTATGACCAAAGAGCATGACAACATTGTCGGCATTGATGCGGCAATCATGATGCACCCGCGCACTTGGGAAGCGTCTGGACATGTTGCCAACTTCAGTGATCCAATGATTGATGACAAGACAAGCAAGAGACGCTATCGTGCCGACCACTTGATTGAAGCCTATATTGCCTCACTTGAAAAGAAAGGAAAGCATAGTGAAGCAGAACGCGTGCAAGCTGAATTTATCGCAGCACAGAACGCTGAGAATATGACCAAAGCGCTCTACGAGCTTATCATCAAAGAGCAGATAAAGTCCCCTGATTCTGGTGCGTTTAATTGGACGGAAGTACGACAGTTTAATCTGATGTTCAAAACGGAACTTGGCGCAGTGGCTGACGATACCTCTATTATCTATCTTCGCCCAGAGACTGCGCAAGGCATTTTTGTCAACTTTCACACCGTGCGCGAGTCGTCCAGACTCAAAATCCCATTTGGTATTGCTCAAATCGGTAAGGCTTTTCGCAATGAAATCGTCAAGGGCAACTTCACGTTTCGAATGATTGAGTTTGAGCAAATGGAGATGCAGTATTTTGTCAAGCCGGGTGTGCAACTCGAGGCGTTTGAGATGTGGCAAGAGCGGCGCATGAAATGGTATGCAGAACGCTTAGGCTTGAAGCCAGAAAATCTATCGTGGTATAAGCACGATAAGCTTGCGCACTATGCCGACGCTGCTTACGACATCAAATACAAGTTTCCTTTTGGTACAGAAGAAATTGAGGGTATACACTCGCGCACCGATTATGATTTGCGCCGTCATCAAGAGTATTCCGGCAAAAACATGGAGTATGTCGAGCCCGATGGCAAAACGCGTTACATTCCTTTCGTCGTAGAAACATCGGCAGGGTGCGACCGTGTCTTTCTGGCAGTGCTCTGCGATGCCTATAGCGAAGATATTGTCGAGGATGAAGAGCGTGTGGTGCTGCGTCTGCATCCGACACTTGCACCAGTCAAAGCTGCAGTACTGCCGTTGTTAAAAAAAGATGGCTTGCCCGAAGTTGCCGAAAAGCTATTCAAAGACTTGCAACGGCATGTCAAAGTACAGTATGATGATGCAGGCTCTATCGGTCGTCGCTACCGACGTCAAGATGAAATCGGCACACCATACTGCTTCACGATTGATCATGAGACACTCAAAGATGACACTATCACTGTACGCGAGCGTGATACGACTGCGCAAGAGCGCATCAATATCAGTCAGGCTAAAACATACCTTACTCAAAAACTTCTCATGTAACCAATGCCGGGGCAGGGTTCAGCAGGCAATGTGATTGCGGCACTGTGTAGTTTTTTTATTCCGGGACTTGGGCAGTTGATTCAAGGTCGCTTGCTGATGGCGCTCATACATTTCGTGCTTGCAGCGGCACTGTGGGTAATTTGGCTGGGCTGGATCATTCATCTCTGGTCAATTCTTGATGCGGCACGCTGGTCGCCAGGGTAGTGGTGGCGCAACTCAAACGACTTTTGGAGCTTTGATGTGCACGGCGTCAATCATGTCACGTAGGTAGAGCTTATCGCGCCGCTGCTCAAAGGCATTGCCGACAACGACAAAACTTGCCCCAGCTTCTACCTTGTCGCGTGCCTCGAGCGGAGAGCGTATGCCGCCGCCCACAATAACAGGTATTGAGACGGTTTGCGACACGGCTTGAATCATCTCTTCAGGGACGGACTGTGCAGCGCCACTTCCAGCTTCCAAGTAAGCGACTTTCATACCGATATATTGAGCCGCAAGCGCATGCGCCACTGCAATTTCAGGCTTGTGGCGTGGAATCGGCAGCGTTTGCGCAATAAAATTGGCGGCAGTCGCTGTGCCTGATTCAATGAACATATACGCCGTTGAAATAGGCTCTAAGCCAAGATGATACAGTGCAGGCGCTGCAATGACATGATTGCCGATGAGATATTCGGGATTGCGTCCGCTCACGAGTGAGAGATACAGTATCGCATCGGCTTCGCGTGAGATTTGCATCACGCTGCCCGGAAAAATGATAATCGGGAGCGATACAGCAGCTTTGATACGACGGATGTAGTCATCCAACCTATAAGTAACCATCACACTGCCACCAATGAGAATGGCATCAGCACCACATTCTTCAGCGTGACTGGCAAGAGAGACAACCTCGCTTTGCGAGTACTTGTCGGGGTCAATGAGCAAGAGAAAGCCTGCCCCCTTGCGCTCCTTTACCTGCTGCAGCTGCTCAAAGGTTTTTTGAGAGAAACTCATTGGCTTGTTCTAGAAGTTTAGCCTTGAAGATAAAAAAAATCCTTTCAATCGGCTTTGTTTTGGGCAGTTTGCGGTGAGAAATTGGGTGGCGTGAGCGAGACAGCGTAGCGCGACGACAATTGGCGCATGGCATCTTCAGCACAAGATACATGCTCAAAGACACCGAAGACAGCAGACCCGCTGCCCGACATCAACGCAAAGTCAGCACGAAAGTCAAAATAGAAAATATTCTTCAATTCTTTAACGGCAGGATAAGCAGCAAAGACCGTTGGCTCAAAGTCATTTGCAAAATAGCGTAGAATCTCCAAGTCGCGTGAGTCGCACAGTTTAAGGGTGAGTGTTTTGAGGTCAGGTGCAGAACGCGGAAAATTCAACTTCAAATTTTTGTATGCCCATGCTGTTGAAATCGGCACGTGCGGATAGGCAACCACAAGGGCTGCTGGAAATGTGGTGCCTAAGTGCGTGAGTTTTTCTCCAATGCCGGTCGCATAGGTCAGTGCACTTTGCGCAAGAAAATAGGGGACATCAGCACCCAGCGAGACTGCAAGGTCTTGCAACTTTTCGGTTGGAATATCTAATTGCCAAAATTCATTGAGCGCCTTGAGTGTGAGTGCGGCATCGCTTGAGCCGCCACCAAGTCCTGCGCCCACAGGCACACGCTTCTCGAGATGAATCTTGACACCGTCTTTTATGCCCGTGTAAGCTTGCAAAAGTTTCGCCGCCTTGAGACAAAGATTTGTCTCATCTGTTGGAATTTCAGGATCATCACATGTCAGTTCGAGCATGTCAGAGGGCTCGAAGAAGAGTTCATCGTACCAATGAATTGGCGCAAAGATAGTCTCAAGCAAGTGGTATCCACTTGGCAGACGGTCAATAAGGTAGAGCGCGAGATTAATTTTGGCAAAAGCTTTCATCACACAAATTTACACAATTTGATTTTTATCGTCTCATGTGCTGAGCCTGTTGCGAGCGCTAAAGGTTTTGCGTAAAGTTCAAAGTTGGTGAAACCGCATGCGAGTGTTAAATTTACAGTCTCTATTTCCGACGCCGCTACGCCGAAGTGGCGGAATTGGTAGACGCACAGGACTTAAAATCCTGTGTTCAGCAATGAACGTGCGGGTTCGAGTCCCGCCTTCGGCACAAGAAGAGCGTTTAGCATCAGCCTTTGGCAAAGATGACGATCTTGCTTTTTCATTGGTGTTCCAATAAATTCTCAAGCCTTGATTAAACCATAGACGTGAAGACGCTAACCAAATTGCCGCTCAAGTCGAGACTAGCGTCGGAGACGCTACGCCGCAACCATACGCACAAAGACCCCAATGACCGCTTGATGCAAGAAGCGCTGAAAGCGTCAGGGGAGATTCCGACGCACATTGCGATCATCATGGATGGCAATGGTCGCTGGGCGAAAAATCGTGGTCAGATGCGCGTCTCAGGGCACAACGCGGGTGTAGAATCCGTGCGCGATACTGTCGAGGCGTGTGCAGAATTAGGCGTTAAATTTCTCACGCTCTATGCCTTCTCCAAAGAGAATTGGAAACGCCCACAGCAAGAAGTGCTGGCGTTGATGCAATTGCTCATTCAAGCCCTGCGCAAGGAGACCAAAACCTTGCATGATAATGATATCCGCCTCAATGCGATTGGCAACGTGATGGATTTGCCGCCCAAAGTGCGCATGGAACTTGCCGAAGCCATGGAACTGACCAAAAACAACAAGCGCATGACGCTCTCACTGGCGCTCAGTTACAGCGGGCGCTGGGAAATTACGCAAGCCACACGCCGCATCGCTGAAGCTGTCCGACGAGGCGAGCTCAAACCTGAAGAGATCACTGACGAAATCTTCGAAAGAAATCTGGCGACCTATGGCATGCCACATCCTGACTTGCTCATTCGTACCAGCGGAGAATTTCGCATTAGCAATTTCCTGTTGTGGCAACTGGCTTACACAGAAATTCATATCAGTGATTGCTACTGGCCTGATTTTCGCCGCCAAAAACTTTATGAGGCAATCATGGATTTTCAACGCCGTGAACGGCGCTTCGGTATGACAAGCGAACAACTGGCTGCACTCAATAGCAGTTCGTCTGTAACAATAGCGCCTGCTGCAACCTCAACATAGCGGGGCTCTCTAGCGTATGCACCCGATGATGCGACACCTACTTCATATCTCTGCAGTGCTCAGCTGTCTCTTCTTTTTGGCTTTTGTGGGCAAGACTTACGCACATGCTCTGGATACACTGCTCATCAAAGAACCTGAATTTGAAGGCAGCGAACCACGACAATACCGCGTGCTAGGCATCCGCGTACAAGGGCTCTCCACCATTGAAGAGCGCGATGTGCTTGCACGCTTCCCAATCGAAATTGGCAAAACGCTGACCGTGCCCGGACCTGAACTCAGTGATGCCATCAAACGGCTCTGGCGACAGAAGCTCTTTAGCGACATCAAAGTCGAAATCGAGCAGAAGACCTTCGAGGGCGTCTTTCTCGTGGTAACGGTGCGCGAGTATCCTGTCTTAGCTGAAATCGTCTTCGAAGGCAACCGCACTTACAGCACTGAAGACTTACTTAAGAAGGTCCAACTTGTACGCGGTGCAACACTCACCGACCAAGCCATTGAAAGTGCTTATCAACGCCTCAAACGCTTCTACGAAGAAGAAGGCTTTCTTTTGACCGACATTCGCTACGAAGTTAAAGAGACGACAGGTGGCAGAGCGACCCTGTACTTCTACATCCGCGAAAGCTCGTATGTAACAATTGAACGCATCACATGGAAAGGCAATAAAGCCTTCGATAACTGGTCGCTCAACTGGTATCTTGAAGAAACAAAAGAAAACAACTGGTGGCGCAACATCTTCGGACGACCGCGCTTCGACCGAAAGAAGTTTGAGGAAGACAAACAAAAACTCATCAACAATGCTTACCGCGCCAATGGGTATCGTGACGCCCGCATCATCTCAGATTCAGTGTATTACTCCGAAGATCGCACTAAACTCTTCATTGATATCACGGTCTCGGAAGGACCAAAATATGTCATTCGTAATGTCAAGTTTGAGGGCAATACGGTCTATCCGTCAGAGTTTTTAGAAGCAGTGTTTGGCGTAAAAAAAGGCGACGTCTATAACCAAAAGAAATTGGAAGAACGCTTGCGCTTCTCACAAGAAGGTGGCGATATCAGCTCACTGTATCTCGATAGAGGCTACCTTGCAATGCGCCCAGATTTGGAAGAAACCGTCGTCGAAGGCGATTCGGTCGATCTGCGCATCTATATCAGCGAAGGCAATCAATTTCGTTTGCGCCATGTGAATATCAAGGGCAATACGAAGACAAAGGATCATGTTGTGCGCCGTGAACTCTATACGGTGCCGGGCGACCTCTTCAGCCGCGAAAATATTATTCGCAGCGTACGCCAACTTGCACAACTCAACTACTTTGATGCAGAGAAAATCAATCCCGACGTACAGCCGATTCCGCAGACCGAAGAAGTCGACATCACCTATGAACTCATAGAAAAGCAAACCGACACCTTCAACGCCTCAGCTGGGTTCAGCGCAGTGCTAGGTTTTACAGGCGCCATTGGCTTTACGTTCAATAACTTTTCTCTGCAAGATATCACGCGCGGCGATGCTTACACGCCCTTGCCCCACGGCGATGGACAGCGGCTTGATTTGCAATGGCAATTTGGTCGCTTCAACTTCAACGTGCTCTCGCTCTCATTCTCAGAACCGTGGGCGTTTGGTACACCAACTACACTGGGCTTCAGCATCTTCGACCAGCGCCAAAACTTCGGATTTGAATTCCAACAAACCGGCGCTTCGCTCTCAATCGGTCGCCGCCTGACTTGGCCCGATGATTACTTCCGCATTGATTACACGCTGCGCTATCAACTCAACCGTGGCGGCTTTATCCAAATCGCTAATCAGCCATCGGTTGCCGATGAATTCTCGATTATTCAAGTCATTAGCCGCAATAGTTTAGACAATCCCATTTTCGCGCGCCGTGGCTCCGATGTCTCACTCTCCACACAAATTTCGGGCGGTCCGTTTCTGCCCGGCACTGTGGATTTCTACAAGTTCGTCTTCAAAAATCAATGGTTTGCACCAATCGTCGGTAACCTTGTCTTTATGTTCAATAGTGAGTTTGGCTACTTAGGACGATTCAACGAAAGCGACTTTGTCTTTCCGCAAAACTTTTTCTTCATGGGCGGCAGTGGAATTTCTTTCATTCCAACCATTCCACTGCGTGGTTACCTTGACCAAACTATTGGTAACTTTGAGCAGGGCTTACAAATCCCAACCGGTAATGTCTATTCCAAATTCACTGCTGAAATTCGCTATCCGATTTCACTCAATCCACAGGCAACAGTGTTCGCACTGCTCTTTGCAGAAGGTGGCAATGTCTGGCGCCGCTTCGGCGATGTAAATCTGGCAGACCTCAAACGCTCGGTCGGTGTAGGCGTACGCCTCTTCTTGCCTATCATTGGTCTTGTCGGTCTCGACTACGGCTTCGGCTTCGATCCCGTGATTGCACGCCCAGGACAAGCTAATCAAGGATGGAACTTTATCTTTACCTTCGGTCAGTTTGCACGTTAACCAATAGGTCATTCAATGAAGAACCTGATGCCACATTACGCTTTGACATGCAGCGCAGCCGTGCTCTCAACAAAACAGTTTTAACCAAATGAGCAAACGCATTCTTAGCGGTATGCGTCCCACCGGTAAATTGCATTTGGGACATCACGCTGGGGCACTAGAAAATTGGGTGGCGCTGCAAAATGAACGGCTGCCGAACGGTGAACCTGCTTACCAAAACTTTCATCTCATCGCCGATTACCACTCGCTGACCACAAACCTAGATACGACACACCTCTACGAGAACACGATTGAGATGATCATTGATTGGCTTGCCTGTGGCATTGACCCTGAAAAAAGCCCCGTGTTTCGGCAATCGCAAGTCAAAGAGCACACCGAACTGTTCCTCATTTTCTCAATGCTGATTACAAGCTCACGCTTGGAACGCAATCCCTCGCTCAAAGAGCAAGTGCGAGATTTGGCATTAGAAACTGTGGTCTATGGTCATTTGGGCTATCCGGTCTTGCAAGCCGCAGACATTCTGCTCTACAAAGGTGAAATCGTGCCCGTCGGTGAAGATCAACTGCCGCATATTGAAATCACGCGTGAGATTGCCCGACGATTCAACCAGCAATATCCGAAGCCAAATGGCAAGAGCGTTTTTCCGGAACCTGAAGGCAAAATCACAAAGTTTGCGCGCCTTGTCGGTCTTGATGGCAAAGCAAAGATGTCCAAATCGCTGGGCAATACGATTTTGCTCTCTGACACACCCGATGAGGTGATGAAAAAATGCGCTCTGCAGTAACTGATCCACAGAAGGTGCGCAAAGGTGACCCAGGTAATCCTGAGGTCTGCACGGTCTTTGCCTATCACAAAAAATTTACCGAAGAGACACAGACCGCTGAAATTGCACGCGATTGTCGCAGCGGTGCATTAGGCTGTGTGGATTGCAAAAAAATGTGTGCATCCAGTATTTCAACCTTTCTGGAGCCGATTTTAGAACGCCGCGCGCAACTTGCTGCCAAACCAAAAACAGTGCATGAAATTTTGCTCGCCGGTGAAGAGCGCGCCCGCAGCGTAGCTCGCCAGACTATGCAAGAAGTGCGCGAAACAATGAAGTTGGGATAAAAAACTACTTCAAAGCGCTCGAAAAAATTAAGGCCGCCGATTTTGGGATCGGCGACCTTTAAGGAGGTGCTCTATGAAAAGCCTTGCAGAAACCATAAACTGCAGGGCACTATATGTAACGAAACTTGCCTCAAAAAAGTTTTACAAAATTTTGTGGAAAATTTCAAGTCTGTGCGCAGGCGCACAGCTCCTCTGACGCCTTCACCTAAGCTAGCGTAATTACTGCAATTTCAGGTGAAACTGTGCGGATAGGCGTCGCTGAAAAACCAACGCCAAGATTGACATAGAGCTTCTGACCACCCTCTTTACCTTCCTCATATAGCCCGCGCGGATACTTGTAGAACAAATCAATCGGATAGAACTCAAGACCAGCGGCATCTAACGAAATTTGTCCGCCATGTGTGTGCCCTGCAAGCATCAGATCAATGCCAGCAGCTTTTGCGGTAGTAAAATAGTCAGGGTAGTGGCAAAGGAGCAAGTTAAACCCTTCAGGATTGGCACTCTTTAAGGCATGTTCTAACAGAGCGGGATTAGAGCGCGCAAAGTCAATGCCGATAACATTGAGTTTCTCACCGCTAATGGTCAGCACACGTGTTTCATTGCGTAGTAAAATTTCTTTATGCGCTGCCATAGCTTCTGTGAAAAAGTCAATGCCGACCCACTCGTCATGGTTGCCCGCACAGGCAAATGTGCCAAATGTGGATTTTAAGCCTCGAAAGCCTTTCACAAATGGCTCAATTTCTTCTTTCTGACTGGCAATAAAATCACCTGTGAGCGCAACAAGGTCAGGATGAAACGCATTGACGGCTTCAGCAATCTCTTCCATCTGTCGCTGCGTCATATATGGACCTGAATGAATATCGCTGACTTGTGCAATCTTCAAACCGCGCAATGCGGAAGGCAAATTCGGAAAGCGCAGCGTCATCTGATTGACAATAAAATCTGTGCGATTGTTGATGATGCTGTATCCTGTAATAACGCTGGGCGCAGCAAAACCTAGTGTGAGCGGAGCGACCTTTTTCAAAAATTCTCGGCGTGAGCGCTGAAAACTCTCATTACTTTCTTTGCTGCGTTCTGATGTTGGCGCATCAGGTAGCGCTGTGATAACAGGTGTTGGCTCGCGCGTCGGCAAGAAAACCCGCTTATACCACGGCTTGAGCCAGCGATTTACAAGCCACGCCACACCTTTGAAGAGTGCGGCAATCCCATCAGCGGGGATGAAAATCGCAAAAGCAATAAGTAGCCACAGAATCCATGCACTGCCAATAAAGAAAACCGTCTGATTAAGCAGCGAATCACGCAGCACTTCAAAGCGATTAAGTATAAAGCCCAAGGTTGGCAGAGACATGAGCAGTGCGATAACAATCGCAGCAAGGCGTTGGCGGCGCTTAAGGTCTTTTATGGCATAGCGTTCAAGCAGACGTGCAAATTTGCGGTAGATGTAAAAGCCTGTAGCAACATGCAAGCTAATGTAGAGCAAAAAAGTAAGAGCTGTGAATTTTGGCATATTGCGGTTAGGTCATGCACATGCAGATAGATGGAACCGGTGGTATTTTCGCAACTTCAAACCTGATTGTTGCATGTGGCGTTCCTACGGCGTACTTAAGTGCGTTGATGACGCCCCAAGCAGTTATCGCAGATACCACATTTTTTCTGTGTAGCGTGCTTCGCCGAAATAGTCAAGGATGAAATTGCGCCGGCAGAGAGTATAGTGCAGATAGCGCTCAATGTTGCGAAAGCGTTTGAGTGCAGCCTGACGTCGGCGAGCGAGCAACTCCCAATCTATGGGAAGTTTTTTAGGCAGAAGTTGCGCTGCCAGCACGGTCAGTGAAAGCCAGTCTTTTGAAGAAAATTCCAAAATACCACGTTGATGCAGCGTTTGAAAGACATGTAAAGTCTCGGCTGTGCTCATGCCTGCTTTTTGCGCAAAGTATCAAGCGAAAATGCTATCGTGCGGTCAAAACTCACGCTGCCAAATGAGCGCAAAATTTGCTCTAAGACTTTTTTCTCTGCGTTGTCTTTTGAACGATGGCGCAACGCATCAAAGTCGCTGCGGCTGATGCGCACGCGAAGGCTCTCAGAGCCGACTTCGCTAGAACGATTGTGCACAATGCCATATTGTTCCAAAAGCTCAAGCGCAGCATCAAGTTTGATACGGTTGAAGGTCTTGCCATATTTTTCGTAGAGCATATCAAGAAATGTCTCATGAGCCATTTCAATATGCGAGCCTAGTGTGCGCAATTCCTTAAAGACCGTTTCAACCTCTTCACGCGAAAGAAAACTGTTTTCCAAAAAGTAGCGCCTGCGCTCAAGATCGCTTTTGGAGAAGAGCAAGACGGCAAATGATTTTTCCCCATCGCGTCCAGCACGACCAGCTTCTTGATAGTAAGCTTCGAGTGTTTCGGGAGGCTCAAGATGCACAACGACGCGCACATCAGGCTTGTTGATGCCCATGCCAAAAGCATTCGTAGCACAAATCACACGATACGCGTTTTTGAAATACGCCTCTTGAATACGCGTGCGCTCTTCATCGCGCAGTCCAGCATGGTAATATGTGGCGGAAATACCGTGCTGCAAAAGAAATTTTGCGGTCTCTTCAGCAAGTTGGCGACTCATGGTATAGACCATGGCAGGACCGCTCACTTTCTGCAAAATTTCAAGGAGTTTTTGGCGCTTATTTTCAAGTTGAAAGACGGAAAGACTAAGATTAGGACGCTCAAAGCTACCGATGTAGAGATGTGGATGTTGCAGTTCAAGGTAGGTTTTGATGTCTTCGAGGACTTCTTCGGTTGCCGTTGCAGTCAGTGCCAGCATGGTCGGGCGTTTAGGTAAGCCCAGCTGCGCAAGTCCAGCGGTGATTTTCTGATAACTTGGACGAAAGTCATATCCCCACTCGGAAATGCAATGTGCTTCATCGACGGCAACAAGAGAAACCTGCACGCCACGCATGGCTTGAATAAATAAGGGGCTTTGCAAGCGTTCGGGTGCAATGAAGAGTAACTTGAGTGTCTCATGACGCAGTTCAAGGAAAATTTTTTGTGCAGCACCCGGACTGGTTTGGCTGTTGAGGGCAGCAGCAGGTATGCCGCGCACGCGAAGCGAATCGACTTGATCTTTCATCAATGCGATGAGTGGAGAGATTACGAGTGTAACGCCGGGCAGAATCAACGCAGGCACTTGGTAACAGAGCGATTTGCCTTGACCTGTGGGCATAACGCCGAGCGTATCGCGCCCGCTAAGCAAGCTCAGAATCACGCTTTCTTGTCCGCCACGAAAGGCATCGTAGCCGAAGACATTTTTGAGCACGGCTAAGGCTTTGGCGGCAAGATCGGGGCGCGCAGACTGTGGTGAAGCTGTCGTGGTCGCCAACTCTTGTGTCATCATCTTGCTCCTTTTCCCAAAGTTATCGTGCTTAACGCTCGTGCTGCAAAGCGTCCACAATAGGTGAAGTTTCGTAACTGGTTCTAAAGATAAGTGGCAATTTGACAGAGACAATAGCGCCGCCTTCCACAGCGTTGCTCACATCAATTCGACCACCGTGTTCGCTGACAATCTTGAAGCAGATAGCAAGCCCAAGCCCTGTACCATTGGGCTTTGTGGTAAAGAAAGGATCAAAAATTTTTGTCAGGACTTCTTCGGGTACACCCGGTCCTGTGTCTTGAAATTGAATATCTAAGTATCGGATTTCCTCTTTACCATGTTTGAGTGTAATAGGTTTGACCGAGATGCTCAGTTTTTTCTTTTCGATATTTACGTCAGCCATCGCTTCAATAGCATTGAGCATGATGTTCAAGAAGACTTGCCGGATTTGGTCAGGGTCGACGCGTAAGGTAGGTAAATCTTCAGCATACTCGCGCACGAGTTCAATATTGTGGCGCTTAAGGTTTTCGGACATCAAGGCAATGACGGACTCCAGAATTTCAGGAATAGCACTGCGAATGATGCGTGGACGGCGATGGCGCGCAAATGCAAACGTGCTCTCAATGAAATTGTTGATGCGGTCAACCTCTTGCAAAACACGTTTGAGATATTGATAAGGCTCAGATTTTTCATCTAAGTCAATGAGCACCGCTTGCACCATGGATTTAATGCCAGCCAATGGATTTTTAACTTCGTGCGAGATAGCGGCAGCAATTTCGCCCAGCGTCTGCATTTTTTCGTTTTTCTCAGCTTGCTGACGTTTGCGGCGGTCTTCGGTGATGTCCTTGAAAATCATCACTGCGCCATCGAGTTCGCCATTGTCACGCACACGCGGCGAAATAGAGTAGCCGATGGTCTTGACATCATCGCCGTGCTGCACCAGCATTTCACTTCTGAAGCTCTGTCCCGAGAGAATTCTCTCGCGTTCTTCGACCGAGATACTAAAAAAGAGTGAAACATCTTTGCCGCATGCATTGGCTTCATTGAGACCAATGATATCTTCGGCAGCGTGATTGAGCGAAGCAATGCGCAAGTGTTTATCCATCACGATGACAGGTTGGGGCAATTGATAGATAAAGCCATTTTGAACAGGGGCTGTAGTAGGCGGCAGATTTGGCGAGTTGATTAAGATGTTTTGACGCAGCAGCATTTTTTGTCGTTGCCGCAGGGCGCGGTGCACGGAATCTGCAGCTTCTATGCTGTCGTGCATCATGTCGCCTGAGTAAATCAGCACATCATTTGCCCCAGCACGAAATGCCTCAATGACCAAATCCATGCGCGGTTTGGGCAAAAACCCAACGATAGGCATAGACCAGAATTTTTCATGCAACTGCCCAATGATCTCTAAGCATTTTTCTTCATCAAGCACTTCCACATAGGCAATGTCAATACTTGGATCAATAGCATCAACAAAATCGGGCGTGAAAAGCTCAGCTTCATAGACTGCAAGGTAATGATGCGCATCAGGAAAGTGGCTTGTACAGAGGGTTGAGCGATAATTGCAACGCTAGGCATAATCTTTCTCTCAGGTTAGAAACTTTTCACACAATAACGCACACAATAACGTTTCTCAGGGTAAAGTACGCATGGCTTGGTTCTAGGCTTCAAGTCTAGGTTTCAAGAAACTCTAAAAGCTATTCTGAGCCTACAAGCCTGCTATTGAGACAAACCGACTGAGGTTGCCCGCGCTTTGTTTATCCTAAACTCATCGCTTTTACAGCGCAACCGATTGCTTTGAGATATTTTTCAGGGCTGTCAACTTGCGAGCTAACAACAAAGTTTTTAGGTAAGGTCGCACGTGCAACGGGGAGCTTTGCGGCATCAGCGATAAATGAAATCACTTCGTTGCTAGCAGCGCTGCCGATGACGCTAATTGGACATGATGCAGAGAGTGTCTGAATTGCAGACAGCGCAAAATAAGCCGCATCGGTTTCCACTTCCAGCGGAGTGTAGGTAAGCGTCTCAAGGTTAGGCATCAGCAGTGAGCTGAATGCTACATAATCAGACTCAATTTCCAAAAGTGCAGTACGCATGTTGGGATGAACTTGCAAGTGATGCAGTGCAATATGTGCCACATCAATCAGGTTAATCTCTTTCTGCGAAGGCAAAAGCAGCATCTTGAGACGCGTGAGATAGCGCTTGGGCAAAAAAATCAAAACATAGTGCTCAAACTTGCTGTGGAGTGCATTCCCTACTGACACAGGCTGCCAAATATAGTCCTCTGGCTCATTCAGAAAGAGCGCAGCTTCTGCCTGGCAGACTTCCTCAAACATATCTGCAGGCATGTTTTTTTCTACCTGGATGGGCAAGCATTTAGCGCCTGTCATATTCAAGCCCACGGCAAGTCTCTTAGGCGCAAGCCGTGAGAGCGCTTGGGTCAATTTCTGCGTAACTTCTGAGACGAGCTTAGGATGCCCTTTGTCGAGCAAATCGCTGTAAAGATTGACATTGAATGTCAGTTCACTGGACGCTTGCACATGATGCCATCCGCCTTCACCACGATTGAGATGTACAAGATAAATGGAGGTATGCTCTATTGAAATTCCGATTTGAGACATTGTCTCTGTGTTTGGTTATACCAAAATGCTTTGAAGTAGCACGTGCTTGTTCATTGTAAATGAACACCGCAGAATGCGTAGGAGCAGGAACGCCAGCCAAGCCTGCCAACTGTGCAACAGCGAACAGTCAATTTTCAAGGCAAGATGCCTTGCAGACTTGCAAAGTTGTACACGTCGAAGCCAGCGTTGATGTCGCTCATCTTGGCATCATTCCACTGTAAGATAGGTTTTCAGGATAGATAACCGCTCAGGCGTGATACCTTTTACTTCTAAAAGCTCATCGAGGGAGCGCAATTTCCCACCTTTGTATGCACGAAAACGCACAAGCCGATCTGCAAGCAGCGCGCCAATCTCAGGCAAGGCTTCAAGTTCTTCAGCCGTAGCAGCGTTAAAATTGAGTTTTGTGTGACCTTTCAGCACGCGCTCAACGCTGGTAAGACTCTGCTCGTAGAGTTGCTCTTCTGCTGCAAGCAGGCTATCTGACTCTGTGCCAGTGAAAAGTTGAACTTGCGCTTTCTCAATTAACTCACTGCGCTCGCGGTAGCCAACAAAGACTTTGAAGGCAACACCAGAGAGAAAAAATAGCATGACGAAGCATAACACAAGTACCTCAGCACGAAGCAGTCCTAAGCGCGTGGCGAGTTGATTTAACCAGTTCATCGACGCAGAGCATTTTAGCACATCTAATATCGCAAAATATCATAGCGTGAGCAATTTGCAACGCTGCAAGGCTTTAAGGCGGTGTCTGCACATTCAAATTCCCAATACCTTTTTTTTGCATCAAGGCTTCAAGTTCAGGTACTGTCTTTGGCAAAGCCGCTGAGAGCACGATGCAGCCCTCTTTCGTGATAAGCACCACATCTTCAATGCGCACACCGATGTTCCACCACTTTTTGTCACATGGCGAACCTGGCGCAATGTAGATACCGGGCTCAACCGTGATGATTTGATTTTCACCTAATGTACCAAAATTCGGATCATGCACATCAAGCCCAACATGATGGCTCGTGCCATGCATAAAGTATTGCCGATACTCATTGCGGGTTTGAATTACGCCAAGTTTTACTAAGCCATCGGCAATGACTTCAACAGCTTTGAGATGTGGCGCATGAAACGGCGCACCAACTTTGCACTCGGCAATTGCTGCAGTCTGTGCTGCCAAGACAAGTTCGTAAATTTCTCGCTGCTCTTTGGTGAAGCTACCACTGACAGGGATTGTACGCGTGATATCAGAGGCATAGCCAAGGTACTCCCCAGCCATATCCATCACGACAAGTTCGCCAGCTTTCATTTTCTTATGTGAGGCGTTGTGGTGCAAAATCACACTGTTTTCACCTGAGCCCACAATAGAAGGATATGCCGTGTAAGCACATCCCATTTTCTTGAAGACATATTCTGCAACTGCAGCAAGTTCGTATTCATGCATTTCGGGCTCACAAGACATAATTGCTTGCAAATGTGCTGCAATAGCAATCTCTGTAGCTTTCTGGATAAGACGCACTTCTTCTGGCGATTTAGTTACACGCATCTTTGCCAGAATGGAAAGGCACTTTGCACGAAAAACCCCTTGCTTCTGAAAAGTGCCTCTGCTTTACGTTGCGCCTCAGGTATAGCGCCACGCTGACCAGAGGGAAACATAACGGTCTTGAACTGCTGACCTTCAGCTTTGAAGAAGGCTTCAAGAAAAGTGTCAAAGTGATCGGAGGTTTCTGTTGCCGCAAGTCGCAGGGCGTCGCGTGCGCCTTCTTTGCCGAGGCGTCGTCCTGTCCAGATTTCTTCACTGGGGTTGCGCGGTTGCACAAAGAGTAATTCTTGTGTTTTCACAGTGCCAACTGACACAGGGTGCTTGAAGAGGATGAGTACAGCGGCAGGCTCGCGTAAGCCAGAAAGGTAATAGAGCGCATTGTCTTGACGGTAGAGATAGTCAGTGTCATTGCTGCGATTTTTGACATCAGCTGCAAAAAAAAGCGCAAGTGCACTGTCGGGCATTTGCTCAATGAAGCGCTCACGGTTGCGCCGGTGAAATTCTGGGGGTAAGGCATCACTTTCTTGCGCAACAGCAAGTGAAGTATCGCTGAGGCAAATGCATAAAATGAGCGCGCAGAAAAGATGAACCGACCGAACGATGTAGAGCATAACTAGATGTAGAGTTCAGCGTTCATGACGGTTACGGCATAACCGCTAATCCAAAGTGCGCATAGCTTTCCATCTTGCACATCGAGTTCTGCCCACACTCTGCCACCACGCTCCATTTCGTAGCCTTGCTCGAGCGTAATGGGAATTCGTCCTTCGCCCTTAACACGACCATTCTGATAGAGATAGACGGCAAGTGCACCTTGTGCAGAGCCTGTTACGGGGTCTTCGTCAACGCCCAGCATCGGTGCAAAAAATCGTGAATGGGCAGCACTGGTTTCGTATTTCGTATCCGTTGTAAAAGTGCAAAATCCACTGATGTGATATTTCTGCGACAAATTTTTAAGGTCCAGAATGCTCGGCTTCATCTTCAACAGCGGCTCTCGGCTAACGAAAGGAATGAAAATATACCCTAAATCTGACAGCCAAATCGGTAAGGTGTTATCGAGCAATTCCATCGGCAAAGTCAAGGCTTGACAGAGTTCAAATTTTTGCCCTTTGTAAGGCACAAAGTTTGGCAACGGTAAACCCATGGTTACGCGTACTTTGCCATTTTCTTGGCGCACACGAATGGGCAAAATGCCGCTGCGCGTCTTCACACGCAGAGCATGTTCGCTGTCCTGATCTAAGTCGTAGAGCTTAGCTTCAGCCAGAGCGTGAAATGCCGCAATGGTCGCATGACCACAAAGGTCCACTTCTGCCTGTGGTGTCAGCCAGCGCAGCTGCAGGTCGTGAGAGGCATCTTGTGGCGGCAGCACAAATGCTGTTTCCGATAGATTCATCTCGCGTGCGATTTTCTGCATCTCTTCTTCAGAAAGTCCCTCGGCATGCATAATCACTGCAGCTGGATTGCCTGTAAAGGCACGGTCTGTAAAGGCGTCAATATGTTTGAGTTTGTAGGTTCTCATTGTCACAGAAAAATGGGTTTGAATACAACATGTTCTAATGCAAGCGCAAAGCTAATTATCTTCGATTTAGCGCGAAAGCAAAATCATGACTTCCAAGTTTGGTGTGCCTGCAAACATATCGAGCGGTTGAATGTGCGTAGGGTTGTAACCGTGTTGCTTCCACGCTTTAAGCTCACGCGGAATTTCATCGACCCCGCAGAAAATGTGTAACACACGCTCAGGCTGGCGCATGGCTAAGATGTGTGAGACGCCTGCTTGCGTGCCTTGTCGTGGCGGATCTAAAATGATATGCTCATGTGAATGTACAGCAGGCAGCCGTCGCAGGAGCGTTTCGCCAGTGATACGGCAGGCATAAAACCCAATACGCTTCTTGACTTTGAAGTGCAGCGCATTTTCCTTTGCAGATTGAATGGCAACGCCTCCGCATCATAGCCGAGCACTTCATCATATTTTTCCGCAAGAAACAAGCCAAACAAGCCATAGCCGCAATACAAATCAAGCAGGCGTGAAGCAAAAGGAGCAAGCATGTTCTCTGCTGTTTGCAACATCGTAGGTAGCATAGAGACATTGACTTGCGAGAAGGCGGTGGGGTGATAACTGTACTTTTTACCTAAAATTTTTAGATAAAGCTTCTCAGGACCAAAAAGCCGTTTGAAAGGTACTTGCGTTTCTGGACGCTTTTGCTCAAAACTGTAGCGCGAGCGTGAGGGGTCTTGAAAGACAAATGCCGATACAATCTTCTGTGGCAGCGCTTGCAAAGCCTCTGAAAGCAATTTGAGTTTGCGTGTCAGTTCAGCATTGAGAAAATCAATGTTGAAGATAACGGAAAGCGCCCCGTCACTGCTCCGTACAATAACAAAGTTCAGATGCTCAGCCAGTTGTCGATAAGCAGAAGTATTTAGCTTGGCTTCAAGAAATTGATAGAGACTCTGATGAGTATCGGGCTCTAAAATGGAACTGTAAGTCTCGGGGGTAGACTTAGGCGCATAAGCACTGCTCACTGAAAGTTTGGTAACTCTGCGCTGCGTAATAACGCGGCGTTTGGTGGTGGCGCGGTACTGCCTTGATTTTGGTGATGGAAGAATCGGTAGTGGCTTATGATCGAGTTGATGCACAGTCCAGAACTCAGCAAGAGACTCATTTTTAAGAGCAAGCTCTTCGGCATAATTCAGTGAGGCAAAAGGTTCTGCGGGTAAAGCATGGAAGGTATGCGGCGCATAAATTTTGGAAAGCAACTGTTCTGCAAAAGATACAGCAGGCTTGCTAGGAGGCACAAGCCTTGAAGTGCGATTTGCCGCAGGGACGGTGTTATCTCTGGCAGTAGTCAAGCTATCTTAGAAAAAGAAGATAATCGTCTACAAAGTCAATTCTCAAATGCTAACTATTTTAGTGTAATTCATTCAATCGTTCAAAGATACATGTTACAGCAGTGCAGATTTGCACAACGCGGTTGCGTCTTTGCTCTTGAAGCATCTGGATCAAAGCACAATCCCTCCTTCGAGACTGAAAGAGGGATTGATGCAGACTTCATCACTGAGCGAAGACATTAACTTTAGAGAGCGCATAATCAAAATCCTCGATGATATCATCGATGTGTTCGATGCCAACGGAGACTCTGATAAGTTCGGGTGTAACGCCAGCAGAGCGTTGCTCGGCTTCAGAGAGTTGCTGATGCGTAGTAGCTGTCGGGTGAATCACCAGTGTTTTTGCATCGCCGACATTAGCCAGATGGCTTGCAAGTTGCAAGTTGTTGATAACAGCTTGGGCGCCATTAAAGCCACCTTTGACGCCGAACGACAGCACGCCGCCAAATCCATTACGCAAATACTTCTTTGCATTGTGATGATAGGGATGCGATTCAAGCCCGGGATAACTTACCCACTCAACTGCCTCATGCTTTTCGAGCCACCGAGCAAGTGCAAGGGCGTTTTGGCAATGGCGCTCAACGCGCAGCGAGAGTGTCTCTAGACCTTGCAAGAAAAGAAAAGCGTTAAATGGTGAGAGTGCAGGACCTAAGTCGCGCAGGGCTTCTACGCGGGCGCGTATGATAAACGCAATGTTTGGAAACCCGTTTGGATTGCCTTTCCCAAAGACCTCGTTGAACTTCAAGCCATGATAGCCGGGACTGGGGTCAGTGAAAATAGGGAAGTTGCCATTGCCCCAATCAAAATTGCCTGAATCGACAATGACGCCGCCGATGCTGGTGCCGTGCCCACCAATCCACTTCGTGGCAGATTGTACAACAATATCGGCACCCCACTCAATTGGACGACAAAGATACCCTGCTGCACCAAACGTGTTATCGACGATGAGCGGAATGCCTGCATCGTGGGCAATTTTGGCAATAGCTTCAAAGTCGGGCACATTAAACTTTGGATTGCCAATGGTCTCCAGATAGATAGCTTTCGTTTTCGAGTCAATAGTTTTCTTGAAATCATCAGGATTGTCGCCCTCTACAAACTTTACCGCAATGCCAAGACGGGGCAGTGAGACTTTGAATTGATTGTATGTACCACCGTACAGGTAGCTTGTAGAAACGATATTTTCTCCAGCCTGTGCAAGTGTAGCAATCGTCAAGAGTTGTGCGGCTTGTCCGCTGGCAGTAGCCAGTGCCGCCACCCCGCCTTCAAGGGCAGCCACTCGCTTCTCAAAGACATCATTTGTGGGGTTCATAATACGCGTGTAGATGTTGCCAAACTCTTTGAGTGCAAACAAGTTTGCGCCATGCTCTGGACTGTTGAACACATACGATGTAGTCTGATAGATAGGTACAGCACGACTGTTGGTGGTTGGGTCTGGCACTTGACCGGCGTGAACTTGCAGGGTCTCGAAGCGATATTGACGAGTTTTACCGTTTGCTTGCGACATAGCGTTCCCGTGTTTAGGTTAAAGAAAAAAACGAAAATGAATAAAGACAACTCAAAAGGTCGGAAGATGACGGCATCAAGATGAGCAGGGATAGTGTGTCACCATTTACGTACCATTTGCATTGAATTTGCTTGTGCGCATTCAAGGATGAAACAGGCAGGAGTAGCACAGCGAAAAATGTCTTGAGCGTTTTTTGACAGGTTCAGAAAGTAGCTCAAAACATGCGTGTTGGCAGGCTTTCTGGCATCTTTCCCATCGAGAAGTGATAGGTGCAAATTAGCCCCGGTTTAACCTAAGCTCTAAGCCTAAGCTCTAAGCAGTCTGAGCACTACCCTTGTTGAGTTTAGTTTCTAGGGACCCTGGTACTCAAAATCAAGCGGTTGCTAAGGCTTCATTGGGTGTGTCCCTCTGCCTTTCTTGATGACGCCTAGTTAGTAATTTTGTAAAAGAACAAGCCGAGGCATTTAGTAGATATGATATGCATTTTTGGGTAGATTCCAAAATCCTTAAAATAATACTTACTTGTCTCCGACCTTCATAAAGGCGCGTAGAAAAAGAAAGTGTCAGATTATTAAACTTTTTTTTGGAATTTCTTATTCTCTGGAATAGTTTCCGAGTAAGGCAGATACTGTCTTCCCTGCACTTATACTCTGTTGTAGTTGTAGCCAAAATTGTAGTTAGGATATGCAACAATATGCTCTAGCGAAGAGCAGTGCTAGACAATGATTTTACACATTGAACTTGAGTCTAAACATTGAAAATTGAGTGAGAGATAGAGACATGAACATGCAAGAAGCCAACCTTGAACTACAAGCGATACGGGCACTCGAGTATCTTGCTGAACAAGCTGACTTAGCAATCAGTGCGGCGGATGTTCACCACCACTTTCATCATGTAGGCCTCTTGCGCGAGACTGTGCTGAAAGAATTGGAGCGTGAAGGACAAGTGCATGGATTATCGCTGCGCCGAATGGGCATTTCTGCAAAAGATTTCGTGCATCACCTGCCAGTCAATGCGCTTATGCTGTATAACGACGATCTGCTGCTGGTTAAAAAGATTGCCAAAAATGAGCGCGTAACACTGCTGAACTTTCGCACCAACACTGAAAGTGAACTTTCTGTAGCTGAAATTTTTCAAGGGAAAGATGTAATTCAAATTCTTGCCTTTGATGGTGCATTGCAAACCTTCATAACTCGTCGCTCAAAGCACAGTCTGCACGATTATAGTGTTCATGGCAAAAAGCCACAAGATGCGCACAGCATTGGGTTTGAGCATAAGGATCATTTTAGCGTGATATTTAATCGGCTTATCGAACTGCTTAAAGAGGAAAGGCGCGACTTTGGTGTCGTGATCGCCTATGCAATGATTGTAGGTGTGCTTTCGCTGGTCGTACCGCTCTCGGCATCGGCAATTGTAAACTCTGTCATGCTCGGTGTCTTTACCAACCAGTTGGTGTGGCTATGTATCATTGTTGCTATTGGGCTTTTGATTGTGGGCATCTTTGATGTGATGAAGCAGTATGTGGTCGATGTCTTGCAGCGGCGCATCTTCGTGCGTACGGCGTTTGAAATTGCGCATCGCTTGCCCAGAATGAAGCAATCCTCACTTGAGAATGAATACACACCTGAATTGGTCAATCGATTCTTCGATGTGCTGACGATTCAAAAGACGGTGGGTAAATTCTTGCTCGACGGCGTCAGCGCAACACTGGTGATGGTGATTGGACTGTTTTTGCTTGCGATTTATCATCCCTTCTTCATTCTCTTTAACCTCAGTCTCATCGCGTTTGTGCCTGTGCTGATTTTTGTCTTAGGACGCGGTGGTTTGGTGTCAAGTATCAAAGAATCAAAGAAAAAGTATGCATTAGCCTCGTGGCTTGAAGAGGTCGGGCGCTGTCAGACAAGTTTCAAACTTTTTGGTACACCTGAGTACATCTACGAGCGTGTCGATAGCATTGCTGTAGAGTATATCAAAGCACGGCACAAGCACTTCATGGTGTTGGCGCGTCAAATTGCAGGCTCAGTCTTTTTTAGAGCCGTGGCTATTGTAGGCGTACTCGGCGTTGGTGGTTCTTTGGTCATTCAAGGTCAACTCTCGATTGGGCAGCTAGTCGCTGCTGAGTTGATTATTATTGCCATGCTAAGCTCTATTGAGAAACTTGTCTCGCAATTTGCCGAACATTACGATTTGCTCACAGCCATTGACAAACTGTCTTACCTTGTTGACAAACCCCTTGAGCGCGAAGAAGGCGAGAGCTTCGAGAAAAGACCTGTGCCACCTAATATCAAAATCACCAATCTCTCATTTAGTTATCCTGATGGACATCAAGTTTTTAGAGGCTTATCGCTGTTCATCAAAAGCGGCTCTCGAGTCAGTCTCGTGGGTGAAAGTGGAGCAGGAAAGACGACCTTAGCCTCATTGCTTGTCGGCATCTATCCGCCAGACAAAGGTATCATAGAGTTTGATAACAGCGATATTACACGCCTTGATTTGCGCGACATTCGTAGGACGGTCGGCATTGTAATGCCGGAAAACGAAATTTTTGATGGCACCATAGCTGAAAACATCTTGATGGGACGTCACTTTCCGCAAGAGCAGATTGACTGGGCACTAAAAACCGCACAGATTTACGAGGCTATTCGCGCCTTACCTGACCGACTGGATACGATGCTCAACTCTGCGGGCAACAACCTCCCGCTAGGATTGATTCGCCGCATTATCTTTGCACGCGTCATTATCGCAAAGCCTTGCATCTTGATTTTAGACGAAGCCTTTGGTGGCTTGGAAGAACGCACAAAGTTACAGCTCATCCAGTCGCTATACGCAGAGCGATGCTGGACAATTATTGATATCTCACATGATGCGGAACTCATTCGCCGCTCCGAGATGGTCTTCGTGCTCGACAAAGGCATCATTTGTGAACAAGGCTCACCACGAGAACTGTCGTTCCACGCCAATAGCCGTTTTGCGGAACTTTTCCCTGACCTTGTGCGTCAAGTCATTTCCGAAAAAGAAGCGATGGACCTTGCAGACAAAACGATTCAACTGCGTATTGGTCCTGATACCAATGGCAATACATAACCTTTTAGCAGACGGAGAAGATGGCAGCAGAAAAAATTCAGATGGTCAAAGTCCAAACGGAGATTGCCACAACAAATGGGCATGGTAATGGACATGGTAAGAAAATCGTTATTGAAGAGACCGTGCCATATTACTACACGACTGCACTCCGCATGGCAAGTACGCCAAAGACAGCGGAGCCATTGGCGCGTGGATTTAGCATCACGATTCTTACAATCATTCTTATTGCGTTTATTCCCAATACTTGGCAGCAAAATATTGCAGGCTCAGGTACTGTAACTTCGTTTGTGCCAGCAACACGCCCGCAGACGATTGATGCACAAATTGATGGACGCATCATCAAGTGGTATGTCAACGAAGGTGCAATCGTCAAGGCGGGCGACACAATTGCCACGCTGCGTGATATTGATACCAAATTTCTTGCAGAGAACTTTGTGGAGTATCAGAGAGCGGTACGCGATAACACAGCAAGAGAAGCCGAACTTGAAATTGTGCAAGCTGAAAACAAAGTGCGCCAAGCTGAACAAAAGCTCAAAGTCGCAAAGCAGATCGTAGAGCAAGCCAACGTTGATGTGCAAATTGCGCGTACCCAATACTGGCGAGCAGTAGAACTTGAAAAACAAGGTCTTGTGGCGCGTAAAGATTTGGAAACTGCGACGCTTAAACTTCAAAAGTCTATTGCTGATTCGGCGAAAGCTGCGGCGGATTTGCAAGTGGAAATACAAGCCGTGCGTAATGCTAACGCAGAACTTGCAGCAAAACAACGCAAAGCGGAAGCCATAATCGCAAAAGCAGATTTGGAACTTGGTAATGTCTCTACGCGTCGCAACTTAGGCATAGTGATGAGTCCAATTGATGGCCAGATTACACGCATTGCTCAAGCTGGACCAGGTCAAACTGTCAAGAAAGGAGAGACACTCTGCATTGTAACACCGAACGCTTCAGAAGATATTGCGGCCGAGATTTTTGTCGGCAGTTTAGATGCTGCAATTATTGATACGGGGCGCCCTGTACGGCTACAATTTGCAGGTTTCCCTGCAATTCAAGTCTGGGGCGGTGGCTGGCCAAACCTGTCAGTGGGTACATTTGGCGGAAAAGTCGCTGTCGTAGATGCTGTCGATGACGGATCTGGAAAATACCGCGTCCTCGTGGTCCCCGACCCGAATGACAAACCATGGCCAAACCGCTCCTACTTACGTCAAGGCACTGAGGTAACAGGCTGGATCTTGCTTAACGAAGTGAGCTTAGCTTATGAAGCGTGGCGACAGCTCTGTGGTTTCCCACCGATTATTCCCGTACGCACCGGCGGCATGGATAAAAAGAAAGGTGGAGCTGATAAAGAGAAAAAGTCAGGCAAATCAAATACGTCTGACAGTGATGAGAAGTAAGGCAGATTTCTCGTTTAAAATCAACTCTGAATGAAGGAGCATGCGCATTGCGCGACCATTAAAGTTCTTTTTGCTTTTCACCTTCTTTTTTTGCAGATATTGCACAAAAGTGCTCAAGCACAGATGCGCCCGTTAGGAGACGCATCTACGCGTGACTCACTCTCGCTGGAACAGTACTTAGACCTTGTGCTTGCCGCCAATCCCACAGCCATTTCTGCAGAACTCGAAGCCGATGTAGCGGAAGCAACCCTACGCAATGCCTATGGTGAATTCGATCCCATTTTTGAAGGCAAGATTGAGCGTAAAACGAAAAGCGGCTTACCGACAGTGGATTTTTTGAGTGCTGGGCTAGAACTTCCTATTGGCTCACTTTTCGGTCCAAAATTCGTTGCCAAATATAAACGCGGCACGGGTTCACGACTCAGTTCGGTCGATCTGACTGGTGCTGAGGGTGAAGCTGAGATTGGGGTAAAAAGTCCCACTCTTGCAAGGTATCTTTTTAGACAAGCGCCGTGCAACGTTCGAAAAAGCCGCGCTGCGCCCCGACCTTTCGCGTGCTAACGAAATACAAATCAAAAACAATTTGCTGCTCACTGCCTCGGAACTCTACTGGGACTGGGCAGAAGCCTATTCGCAACTTCGTGTAGCGCAGCAAGTCTATGAGATTGCGGTAGTGCGCGCACAAGCACTTGCTGAGCGCGTCAAACGAGGCGAGACCGCAGCACTCGATAGCGTTGAGGCAATGCAAGAAGTTGCCAAACGCTTAGGCGATGTGCTGAAAGCGCAGCGCAAGTATGAAGCCAGCAGCATCAAAGCTAGTGTGCTGCTGTGGAATCAAGATGGGACGCCACGAGCACTTAACGCCGTACCGTACTCGCTGCCACCTGCACCCACACTGACGCCAGCGCAGATTGAGTTTGACCGTATGCAAGCCTTAAGAAATCGTCCCGAAGTGTTGCAGATTGATGTAGAGCAGCGTGCTGCCGATGTTGATGTACGTTTCTCCTACGAATTTTTGCGACCGAATCTGGAAGCGCAATTTCAAGCCTTGCAGTATTTCGGCGGTGCATCAGGTTTTGACTACCGCATCGGTCTTTCGATTTCACAACCGCTTTTTTTCCGAGAGGCGAATGCACAGTTGCAGCTCTCACAAATCAAAGCGACACGCGCCTCACTCAAGCGCTTGGAAGTCGAGCGCAAAATTCAAGCTGATATTGATGATGCACTGTCCGCTATCGGACGTGCTTTGGAACGCATTGAAGCCGCAGAGCGCGAGACACGCTATGCTTATCTGGTGCAAGAAGGTGAGCGAATACGATTTCTGGCAGGTGAAAGCTCCCTGCTGATCTTGAACTTGCGTGAGCGTGCAACTGCCTCAGCAATGCAAAGCCTAGTCAACGCACAAGCAGATTACTTGCGTGCTATTAGTGATTACCTCTGGGCAACGGGCAAAATTCAGCAGCGCTGGATACGCTAACTGACTGGCGCGGTGCGCGTTACGCTGTGCTGAAGTAGGCTACACTCACAGCAGATAGTTAAGGTTCTCGGACAATGAGTTTGCGCTGCGATGTCCAGCCAACACCAAAATATCCGAGTGGAAAGCGGTCGCGATCGGTAAGGTTAAGGATATTCGAGCGTATGGGTGCGGGAGGAGGATTGAATATGCCGCCGCCGCCACCTTGTGTTTGAATGAAGAGCGCACGCAAATACTCATAGAGTGATTCGCCGATTGAGATGACCTTCACCAGTGCAGTGTCACCGGGCTGAAAGACAATGTTGGCTTGGGGCTCCAATCCGCGCAGAGTTTCACCGTTGAAAAATCTATCCTCACGAATGGTTGCAAATTGATTGCCGGGGCGAATTTCAAGTGCATCTCGTCCATTCTTGAAGAGCTTGATGAAATAGAAATTCTTTGTATTGGCTGGGTCAGTGAAATCTGCAGCGATAGTCAGACCACGCGTGGTGTCAAAGGGTGAAGATCGGCGCGGGCGCGCATAGATAGAATCCAAGGTACCGCCACGTCGTGCACTGTCAAATCCGGTCTCGTAGATGTCACCGTTGTAACGAACTTGCAACTTATAGCCTACATTTTCTTGGACAACAAGATCATTAGTGATAAACGCGCTGTCACGCTCTGAAAATACAAAGCGCGTCTCCCGACCAGTTGAACTAATCACGCGAACTTCAGCATCACGTACAAGCGGCGGGCGTACGCCTGCAAAAAATTCAATGCTTTTGGTCAGCTTAATGCGTTGAAAAGCAGAATCTGGTTCACCAGCCTTGCGTTCAATAATGCCTTCAATCACAAGACGAGGCGGCTCACTTTGCAAGGTAACATCAATGACATCTTGGCAGGCTGAGAGTGCCAGCGACAGCAGCAGAGAAAGAGAAAGCCAGATTCTTGAAATATACGTAATTTGCAGTGATGTTCCAGTCATGCTCAATAGTGAAAGGATTTCAGAACTTAAACTCCCATGATACGCTCGGTACAATACCAAAAAATGCTAAGCGTACAGCTTCGCCTTGGAAACGGTTTTCACGATTCTGACGAAAACGTGATAGAGGCAGCATTGCGTCTGTTGTAGATGTTGTAGAGTCCAAATACCCATGCAGATTTAAAGCGGGCATCAGGCGCACTGGCATCCCAACGCACGGAGACATCAAGGCGATGATAAAGCGGCAAGCGTTCCGCATTGCGTGTATCGGGAAATTGCCGAATAATAGCCCCGGAGATTTCGTATGCTCCAATCGGAAAATTAGACGGAATACCCGTCTGCAAGACAAAGTCGGCTGAGACCGTCCACGCATCACTAAGTTTGTAGATGCCAACAACATTGAGGTTGTGCGTACGGTCAAACGGCGAAAGATACCACTCGCCACGATTGATGCCTGGTCCACCATCAACACCTGCGACTTTTCTTTCAGAGCGCGAGAGCGTGTAGCTAATCCAGCCAGTAAGGTTACCTAAATTTTTACGCACAAAGAGTTCAACCCCATATGCGCGACCGATGCCGCTGAGTACTTCGGTTTCGATATTGTTGTTGCCGAAGAGGTCAGCTCCATCGACAAAATCAATGAGATTTTGCAAGTCTCTGTAGTACGCTTCAAGCGATATCTCGATGTCATTGCCAAACAAATTTTTGAAGAGACCAACGGAGAACTGGTCGCTAACCTGCGGCTCGAAGAAGGGACCGCTCGGCGTGTATAAATCAAGCGGTGTGGGTGAAGCGGTATTTGAGACAAGATGCAAGTTTTGGCGTGTGCGGTTGTAACTGGCTTTGAGAGATGTGCTCTCATCAAGTAACCAGCGGATGGCAATGCGCGGCTCAATACCAAAAAATGAGCTAATCAATTGACCGCGGTTGAATTGAGTAGTGCGCAAAACTCTACCGTTTTCATAGCGTCCCGTGACTTGACTGAACACGAGGGGCTTGCCATCGATGTATTGGCGAATGGGCTCTGGACCAAAGCGGTAGAAGAAGTTGAAGCGTGCGCCGTAGTCTAAGCTCAATTCTTTTGTTAGAGGAAATTCATGCCGAACATAAAACGAGGGTTCAATCGCATACTTTTCGTCGAGTGCGGTGGGGCGAATAGGCGAATCTTTCAGCGGTTGCACTCTGCCGGGCACAAAGCGATAGTAGATAACTTCAGCACCGACATCAATCTGATTGTCTTCAGTGATGAAGTAAGCAAAATCTGTTTTGAAACTCGGTGAGAGGATTCGGGAAGTGACTTGCACTTCAGAGCCAGGTGCAAAAATACGCAGTTCATAGTCATAATTGCTGTAGAGAAATGCAAAATTTGAAAGCAGTCTACGGCTAAAGAGATGATTCCAGCTCATAGTGAAAGCCACATTGCCGTATGCATTTCCAAAAAAGTCAGCTAAACCAAAGTCATCGCGTCCGAGATAGCCAGAGACAAAGAGGCGATCGTTGTCGCTAAAAGTGTAGTTAGCTTTAAGATTGATATCGTAAAAATAGAGTACAGTACCACGGAAATTAGGTGAGAGATTTAGAAAGAGGTCGGCATAAGAACGACGACCTGCAATGAGGAAAGATCCCTTGTCTTTTGCAATAGGAGCTTCAATGAGCAGACGGCTGCTCAGCAAACCGATGCCACCAGTCAAGCCGAATTCGCTAAGATTCCCATCGCGTTGGCGTACATCGAGTACGGATGACAGCCGACCACCGAAATTAGCAGGAATTGAGGCTTTGTAGAGTTTGAAATCTTTGACCACATCGGAGTTGAAAACGGAAAAAAAGCCAAGCAAGTGCGACGCATTGTAAATCGTGGCTTCATCAAGCAGAATAAGGTTTTGGTCAGCGCTGCCACCGCGCACACTGAATCCTGTTGAGCCTTCAGGCGCAGAGACACCGGGCAAAAGTTGTAACGTCTTCAAAATGTCTGTCTCGCCGAGCACAACGGGTACGCGCTTGGCCGTCTCAACATCAACTTTCGTTGCGCCCATTTCTGTACTGCTAACGTTTGACGAAGCGCGTTCTGCAGATACTGTAACTTCTTCGGCTTGAATGTCAGTTGGCTCCAAGAGGAAATTCTTGGTAAGATTACTGGTAAGAGAGATTTTCTGCTGCAGTTCGTTATATCCTATGCTGCGTACGATGATCGTATAAACCCCTGGCTCAGCTGTAATGGAGTAGAATCCAGAAGCGTTAGTGGCGGCGCCCTTAGCAATTTCTTTAAGCTGAACCGTTGCACCGACGAGCTCCTCACCTGTCTTTGCATCGCGCACATAACCGCTAAGCGTAACGGTCTGTGCAGCTGCATTTGATAAAAGCAAAAAGACTAAACAAAAAGCAATTAAACCTACCTGTTTCAAATCGGCTACCTTCATAATATGTATGCTGAGTTGTAGAGTGCTAGAACTTTGACTCAAGCAGTAAGAAGCTATGCGAGAGTTGCCATAGTAACTCTATGTAAATTGAAAAAGTTTCAAGCTACTTTCATGAGGTCGTTATGGCCTAGCGATGGAACGCTCTCAGGGTATCTAAGAATCTGATAAGGCTACTCCAGACTATCGTTGCACATTTTGCTGATAGCAGGTTTAGTGGCGAAAAGCACGAGCACGTCGCCGCGTTGCACAATCATATCGGGCGTTGGAATACCGAGAATTTTTTCGACTGTGCGAGAGCGCAGACCTAAGAGTCGTGGCTCTTGCTCGATGCGTTTGATGGTAATAAGGTTGACATCGAATGTTTCACGCAATTTCAGTTCGCCTAGCGATTTGCCAATGAAGGACTCAGGAGCATTAACTTCCACAATAGAGTAATCTGAGGAAAGCTCAAGCGAATCAATGACACCACGATACATAAGGCTATCAGCCAGTCGCTCTGCTGCTTCCACAGCAGGAGAGATAACCTCCTCGATGCCCAAGTGTCGCAAAATGCGCTCATGCGTTTGTGTAGTGGCGCGTGCAATGATGCGTTTTACTCCAATGTTTTGCAAAGCAGCAACAGTAAGCAGCGTGGCTTCAAAGTCATCGCCAATAGCAACAATCACCGCATCGAGTTCCGTCAAGCCTTGATCACGCAGGGCTTTTTCCTCCGTTGAATCTAAGCGAACCGTGTAGGTAACTTTATCTTTGACATCATCTAAACGGTCCATAGAGGAGTCAATCGCCAAGACTTCAGCGCCTTGATGTGCCAGCGTGACTGCAAGGTGCGAGCCAAAATTACCGATACCGATAACGGCAACTTTTTTAGTCATTTCTGCTGGGTTGCATTAACAAATTGAAAACCGGCACCAGACAATTCTCGGACTGATGCCATCAAGTGCGGTAGTGGGACACAAACCTATGAGACCAGAACGTTTTCTTCTGAATAGTCATACACACCATGGTTTTGCGGTCGAATCAAAGCAATGATGACTGTCAGAAATCCTACACGCCCAATCAGCATAGAAGCTATAATGACCAACTTACCAGCATCGCTCAGTTCAGCCGTGATGCCTGTCGATAGACCAACGGTACTGACAGCTGACACGACTTCAAAGAGCAAGGCTTCGAACTTAAAATTTTTTTCTTGTTCAGTGATGAGCAGTAAAAATAGGGCAATTGCGATATAGAGTAAGGAGAGCAGCGCTGTACTAAATGCGCGCGTAACGACACGGTCAGGAATGCGGCGGCGAAAAAGTTCGATTTTGTTTTTGCCCGAAGCAATTGCCCAGATGTTCATAAGTGCAAGTGCTGCCGTTGTGGTTTTGATACCACCACCTGTAGAACTCGGCGAAGCACCAATCCACATGAGCGCAATGAGTAAAAAGAGTGTCGGTGTAGAGAGCGCACCAATCTCAAGCATATTGAACCCCGCTGTACGCGCCACGATAGAGTGAAAGAACGCAGACATCACTTTTTCGCTGTGCGTCATGCCATGCATCACATGCGAAAATTCAAGCGCATAGAATCCAATTGCACCCAACACAATCAAAATAGCTGATGTGAAAAAGACAAGTTTAGCATGAACGGAGAGTCGTGCATTAGGTTTACGCAAAATTTTGGCATGCACAAATCCAGACAGACTCGACAGTGCAGGAAAACCCAAGCCACCAATAACGACAAGCAGCATCACGACATAGAGAAATGCAAAGTTATATTTGCACATGGGCGCAGCGAGATTATCTGAAAGCAAAGCAAATCCTGCATTGCAAAACGCCGAGATAGCGTGAAACACTGCAAAAAAGACCGGCGAAGAGGGCAACAGCGATGAGTCAAGCTCTAAGGTGTAGTAAATCAGCACGGCACCAAGTGCTTCGACGACCATGGTATAAAATCCGATTTGAAACAAAATCGTGCGAATTTTTCCCAGACTTTCTTCACCAATAAGCTCGCGCAGTGCAATATATTCTTTGAGCCGCGCACTTGTGCCGGCAGCTGCTGCAAAAAACGTGGTGAGAGTCATAATGCCTAAACCGCCAATCTGAATCAGCACCAGTAAAATCCAATGCCCAGTGTGAGAAAATGTCGTGGTAATATCAACTGTTGAAAGACCCGTTACACACACGGCGCTGGTTGCCATGAAGAGCGCATCGACGAGTGCAACGGATTTGCCGGCGGTAGCTTTCGGCAAGAGCAAAAATCCTGTGCCGAGGATAGTCAGAAGGATAAAGCTGACAAGTAGAACTGTGGCAGGTTGTACATTGGCAGTCATCACGCGTCCGCTGTATCGCAGCGTGGCAGGCAGGAGTGCCAAAATTACCAGAAACTGTGTTACGACAAGGTAAAGACTCGTAATGTTTTCAGGGGTCAGTTGTGGATTGAGTGAAGTCAGCACGCGCTCGACAGCAAAAGGAAAAATAAGATAGAGCAGAATTACAGTGAAGATAGCAAGCTCCAACCAGCGTTCTTTGAGATGGCGCAGTCTGTTCGGCGCAAGTGCAAGTTTCAAAAATGCTTGAAGTGCGAACAGATAAAGCATCATTTGCTCCAAGGCTTGCGCCCACTGTTCTTCTGCAGGAGAAAGAAAAAATCCAAGGCGTGCAATGAGTGAGGAGACAGCTACAATTGCCAAAAAAACAAGAAACACATTAATCACTTTCAGTATAGACTGACGATGCGTGTCAATCCACAGGCTTATCAGTCTCAGACGCGAGGCTATGTCTGAGTCAATGCGCTCTAGCATGCATGGCTTTTTGAGATGGCTTAAGATAGCGCGCTGTCTTACGCAATGTGAATCATACAGTTACAACGAACAAGATTAGCCGTTTTTGCTGCTCGGACAATTTGCAAAAAATACACTGATCTTGAACTGAAAATCAAGGTAACACATGCTGCAGCAAGCGCCACGCACACAACTGTCTTAGCTTGCATTAAAGTGTAGTCTCACGCATTTTTCAAACGATGCTTGAATTACTTTCACCACTGGCGCTGATGGCACTGGCATCGCTGGCTGTGCCAATTATCATTCATCTGCTAAGTCAGCGTGAGCCACGCCTGATTAAAGTAGGAACGATAAAATTCCTGAAAGCCACAGAAACACCTACCTTTCGCCGTACTGCACTTTCAGAGTGGTGGCTATTTCTGCTACGCGCACTGCTGCTGTGTGTGGCAACATTTGCCTTATCACAACCGATTCTACGCACACACTCGAGCAAACCTGCCGCACAAGGCTGGGCACTGGTCAGTCCCGATCTCTGGCAACGCACAACAGATGCGCGAGTTTATTCTCTAACAGATTCACTGCGCACTGCAGGCTACGAGTTGCGACTGCTTGCCAAAAATTTTCCACCCTTGCCTAGGGATAGTGTCGAGAATCAACTTGTCAATGCATGGTCAATGCTGGAAGAGCTCGATAACACACTACCACAAGCAATGCATCTGACAGTGCTCACAAGCGAGCGCTTAGACTTACTGCATGGTCAGCGTCCGACGCTGGCTCATGAGGTTAAATGGTACACGGTTCCAAATTACGACAGGATTGAACAAGTGCTCACCGCAAAGCAAGTGGGTCAGGATAGTGTGCTTGCACTCGCCGTCGAAAGCCAAAGAGAGAGCACGCACTTTCAGCGCAAACTCATGCATACACTCGACGCTGCACAACAACGCATAGCTCTAGCACCACTATCACCACCGAAGCGTATCACCATTTTCTTTGATGAAACCACGCAGCGTGATGCCAACTATCTTCGCTATGCCTTGCAGGCTGTGCAAGAAAAATTTTTTGCAAACCTGCAACTGACGCTACTGCCCAGCCGTGATACAACGACACAATCGGCGGCACCGGATATGCTCTTCTGGCTTTCAGAGCGCGATATTCCAAAGTGGCTTGACTCAACACACTTTGTTTTGCGTTATGCCCGAGGCGCATTCTCCGACACACAAAGCATGGTTGTGCTGCCTGATGGCGCAAGCTTTTTGTGCAAACGCCGTATTGTGGCACCGTCTTATCATAGCGCAATTTGGCGTGATGGCTTCGGCAACCCGATTTTGACAAAGCACAGTAATATGCACTTAGCCTCATCATCCTCGATCGAGTATGTGTTTTACAGCCGCTTTGCGCCAGAATGGAATAACTTTGTACTCTCACCAAGTTTCCCTGAATGGATGGCTACACTTGTGCTCGATGAGCAATGGCTTAATGTGCCAGACCTACGCGCAGCAACAGCACTTCAACGCCAGCCTCAATACGACAGCACTCATGCTTCACATGCGCACAAGCCAGAGCCAGTGGCAATGACTCCCTTACACTTGCCGCTATGGATTTTCGTGGCAATTTTGTTTATCATTGAGCGCATGGTGTCGCATCAACGCACGCGCGCAGCGAAAAGTCCGTAGCAATGTCACACGACAATGCACACGGACTACAAAGTGATAAGCTATCTGACTTTGCACATCTTACTGTGAATCAAGGTTCATTACTGCACCAACTTGCAACACTCTGGAATCGACTCTGGACAGCAAGCCTTGCGCTCTCAAGTGCAGCAATAGCACTGCTGCTTGTCGTGGCAATTGCCCAAATCTTTGCGCTTGATATCTGGGCTATTGTTTCACTCTGGCTGGTCTTATGGAGCGTAATTTTCGTGCTAAGCTTCATTGTGGGACGACACAGATTAGCAACAGCGCAAAGGATTGCGGAGCATCTTAACCGCATAGTGCCTGAGCTTGAAGAAAGCGCACAACTTTTGCTTAAACCTTTGAGTGAATGCTCTCTTGTGGAAGCTATGCAAATGAAGCGCGTGCAAGAAAAGGTGCGTGCGTTGCAAATAGCATCAATTTTGCCAAATCCACTTCGTCACGCATGGAAACTATCGGCAGCAAGCATCCTGTGTGCACTCTTGCTGCTCTGGCTTGTACCAAAAGGACAGACCAGTGAAGAGAGCGCTGTGCAACAAGTTGCAGTTTCTTCTAACAACATACTCTCACCGCTCATCACGCGTGTGCAGGTAAAACTCTTGCCTCCGCGCTACACAGGGCGCGTGCCAGTAACACAATCGTCACTTGACCTAAACGCCTTTGAGCACACACAAGCACACTGGATGATGGAACTTTCAGCACAAGCCCGCGCTGCTCGCTTTATCTTCAACGACCGCGATACACTGCACTGTCTTGCGCAAGACGGCACATTTCAGGCACAAACAACACTCTGGCGTAGCGGATTCTACGTGTTGGAAATAGAAACTGAGCAAGGCGTAGAGCGAAGCCAGTATCACAAAATTTCGCTTGTGCGCGATGAGCCGCCTGCAATCGAGATTCTTGAGCCTAATCAGCGCGCAGAAGTCAATGTGCTCAAACAGTCGCGCCTGAAAGTGTTAGCAAAGATTCATGACGATTTTGCTGTGCCACACGCTCAGTTGCAAGCAACACTGGCACAAGGCAAAGGTGAAAATGTGCGGTTCAAGACGCTGATGCTGAACTTTGATGAGCACACGCACACTGAACATTACGCTAAAACACTCGATGTGCTTGCTTTAGGACTTCAGCCCGGCGATGAACTTTATCTCACCATTGAAGCGCACGACAATCGAGAGCCAAAGCCAAATCGCAGTCGCTCCGAGACGATTTTCATTGCTATTAAAGACACAGCGGAAGTTGAGACCGATTTCAGCATGTCGCTACCTGTAGCAGCGCAGCCTGATTACTTTCGCAGCCAGCGGCAAATCATCATTGATACAGAAAAGCTTTTGCGTGAGCGTAAAACGCTTTCAGTAGCTGACTTCCAAGCCCGCTCTGAAGCCTTGGGTGTCGAGCAGAAAGTCTTGAGATTGCGCTACGGCAAATTTTTAGGCGAAGAATTCGAATCAGCAATTGGTGGCAGCGATATCGAGGAAATTGAAAAGGAACTTGTACCAAAAGACTCTGCGCCGCATCCGCTACTGAAATTTGTGCGCCATGTGCATGATGAAAACTGTGGGCATCTCTCGCAGCACTCGATTGCCGCATTGGAAAAGAATCCAAATGACGCGACAGTAGAAAAATTGATGAGCCAGTTTGTGCACAAACACGACAGCGAAGAAGGCGCAACATTTTACTCCGATGCTATTAAAGCTGAACTCAAAGCAGCGCTGGCAGAAATGTGGGATGCTGAACTGTATCTGCGCATGCACAAACCTGAAGAAGCCTTGCCTTATGAACTCAAAGCCTTGAAATTGCTTAAAGACTTGCAACAAAAATCAAGAATGTATGTGCAACGCATGGGCTTTGAACCGCCAACCTTGAAGCCTGATGAAAAACGCCTTACAGGCAAGTTAGAAAAGGTTGCATCGCGCACCGATACACGCACAGTTGCACTGCCAGATGAATACGCCGATGTGCGACAAGCACTTGCGACAGCAATGAAACTGCGCTCAGGACAGGCGCATGTTACAGGTCAAGCATTGCGTCAGTTAGAGCGCGGTGCAACGGCACTGGTGCATGCTGCTGAAAATGAACCCCTGCGTTACCTGCATGCACTGCAAGCGCTGCGCCGATTTCTTGATGAAGCAGAGCGACAAGGCAGTGCAAGGCTCTCGCATCTTGAGCCGGTTGAGCGCGCATGGCTTGAACTTTTGCCTGATGCCGAAGCCCGTCCTGAAGCGCTACCCTCACCATACTCTTTGCTCGCAAAATCCTATTTTCAACAGCTGACGCTGACACCGTGAGTGCTGTGGAATTTGTATTGAACGGCATGTGGCAGTCGACAATTTGGCTCATAGCAGCCATGCTGTTTGCATACCTTGCATTTCTAGAAATTCGGCGCGAAAACAAGCGCCAACTACTATGGCGTCTTGCAGCAACTTTTACAGCAATACTCTCACTGGCACTGCTGTGTTTAGAACCAATGTATCTTACCCAAGAACGCCCGCGCGATGCATTTCTACTGACATCTCATGTTTCAGCAAAGCACGTTCAAGCTGCTACCGATTCACTGCGACCTGCAGAGCGTTTTTATGCTTCCTCGTGCAAGCAGTACAGATGAACTTTCAGGTGTGAAACTGCTCCCGAATGTAGCGATGCTGCAACGTCAGTATCCACAACTTCAGCGCTTACACCTCTTCGGTGACGGCTTGCGTCCCGATGAACTAGAGACGCTTGAGACTGTTACATTGACACTGCATCTGAATGCGTTACCAGAAGGGATGGTCTTTGTATCATTTCCGAAGCACATTGCGCTCGGAGAGCAGCTACAAATTCAAGGCACTTGGCACGCCCTGCGCTACGACTCACTCTGGCTATATCTTGAAGGCAGTGGCATGCGCAGCGATTCCCTGCTACTTGTAGGTGAAGGAAAGTTACCATTTGAGCTTATAACCACGCCAAAGCAAGCTGGTGAGTGGTGCTACACACTTTATGCCATTCGCTCAGCACGTGATACCCTCTGCGCAGAGAGTATCCCCATCAGCGTACGCAAGCCAGCGCCAATACGCATGTTGATTGTGGAGCGCGCACCAAATTTTGAAACCAGAACCTTGAAACAGTGGGCAGCTGCAACAGGTAATGCGTTGGCACTGCGCAGCACCATCAGTCGTGGCAAGGCACTTACCGAATTTTTGAACATGTCTCCTCTTGCACTCGAGCGCTTGAGCACAGCAGTGCTCGATAAGTTCGATGTCGCAATTGTGGATTTTGAGACACTTGCAAGTCTCAGTGCAAGAGAGCAAACAGCATTGCAACAAGCTATTGAAAATGGATTGGGACTTTTGATTGCACTCTCTGAACCGCCAACAGCAGGTCAAGCCAAAGCAAATGATTTTTTCTTAGGATTCTTGAAAGTACGCCCGCAAAAAATCAAGCGCGTTTTGCAAAACTGCACGGCTTGTCATCTCAGGTCTCGGTAAGTTCAGCCTTGCCAGTTGCACCAGTTCGACTGCAAGCCGGATTTGCCACTGAAGTCTGGATACGCGATGAAGCAAGCCATCCGTTAGTGATAGTGGGGACAAGAGGGCTGGGCAAAGTAGCTGTAAGCATTGTCGAAGAGACCTTTCGTTGGGCATTAGAAGGCAAAAGCTCGCTCTACGCTGAGTATTGGAGTTACACCCTGAGACACCTCTCACGAGCGCAAGCACAAACAGACATGTGGCGAATGGTAACATCACTGCCAACAGTGGATTTACCATGCAAGCTGACACTGCGCACGCACTCACCGAAACCAATTGGGCTCATTGCGTATCCGAGTGGCAAAAGCGATAGCGTATTCTTCAAGCAATCGCTTGTAGAGTCATCACTTTGGGAGACGGTATTTTGGCCACGCGAACAAGGATGGCATCGCATCTGGCGCATAGGTGAGTCTGATAGTGCTTCGGTTGCATTTTATGTGCACACAAGTGGCGAATGGCTCTCGTGCCGTCGAGCGGAAATGCAAAATGCAACACACGACTTTGCACAAACGCAGGGGCGGCAGAGCGTTCAAACTGATGTGGTAGAGGTGCGTCGAGCTGTGCCACAGTGGTGGTTCTTCATGCTATTTGTAATAGCCGCAGGCTACCTGTGGGCAGAACGACAACTATAAGTGTGCAGAAGTGTGCAGCAAATTCATGCGTCGTGCATCATCGTGTGCAAGTTTAATCTAACTGTGATTTTGGCTTCAACTTTCCGACAAGATGTTCAGCAATTTGCACAGCATTGGTGGCAGCGCCCTTGCGTAGGTTATCAGCAACAATCCACAGGTTCAAACTCTTCGGCTGTGAGAGGTCGCGCCGCACTCTGCCGACAAAAACTTCATCGCGACCGTAGCAGTCAATGGGCATCGGATAGAGCCGCTCGGCAGGGTTATCTTTGAGCACAACACCCGGTGCAGAGGCAAGCAGTGAGCGCACTTCGTCAAGCTCAAACTCATGTTCAAACTCAATGTTGACCGCTTCACTGTGTCCGCCATAAACGGGTACGCGCACAGTTGTCGGCGAAACTTGTATCGAGTCATCGCCCATAATTTTTGGGTCTCGTTAATCATCTTCATCTCTTCTTTGGTATAGCCATGCTCCACAAACTCATCGATTTGCGGCACAACATTAAACGCAATTGGGTGAAAGTGCACATATTGCTCAGGCTTTGCTCCAGCAAGTTCAGCTTCAAGTGCCTCTAAGCCTTTCTTACCTTTTCCTGTAACGGATTGATAAGTCGAGACCACAACGCGGCAAATTTTGTAGCGCTCATGCAAAGGCTTCAAGACCACGACAAGTTGTATCGTGGAGCAATTTGGATTGGCAATGATAGGCGCAGCGCGCCCAGAAGCATCAAATATCTTTTCTGCATTGACTTCGGGCACAACCAGCGGAACCTCAGGCTGCAAGCGAAACGCAGAAGAGTTGTCAATAACAATTGCGCCTTGTGAAGCAGCAATTGGCGCCCAGACTTTGCTAGCGGCTGCACCAGCAGAGAAAAGTGCAATATCCACACTGGCAAAGACTTCCGCAGAGGGCGTCTGAACCTGATAGGACTTTCCGTTGAAGTCAAGCGTTTGACCTATCGAACGCTCACTGGCAAGCAGTACGAGCTCGCTGATAGGAAAATGACGCTCTGATAGACAGGCAAGCATGGTGCGACCAACCAAGCCTGTTGCGCCTAACACGGCAACTTTGTAAGTCTCTGGCATAAAAAAAATGAAATTATCCTACAAAATAGTGTCTCGAGCAAATGCCCGAAGGAAACGAAATTGAAATGAAGTGCAAAGATAACTCCCGTCGAGATTTTCTCTGTTATCGTGACTCGGCGGTGCAGCGCAATAGTGCAAGCATTAGAAAAGCAAATTCAAAACGCACTTCGGTCAGACAATAGCAGACGAGAACTTTGGCTTTACTTACGAAGCAGTTCATACGCAAGACTAAGCGTTTGGCGTGAAAATGCCTCAGGCTGTTCAATCATAGGAAAGTGATTCCAGTTTGGCACGAGTCGAATCACACTATTGGGCAAGAGTTTTTGATAGTCTGCGGCTTGGTCAGGCGTAAGGACGCGCTCTTTTTCGCCCCAAAGCAGTGCACTGGGTATCTGCACAGGGCGCAGCGAACGAAACCACTCATCGGTAATAATGTCAAACATTTGTGCGAAGGCAGCGCAGTGCCGATAGGCTTCGAAAAATCGCTGCACATAGTCAGGTGGAATGTTTTGTGGTGATTCAAACAGCAGGGCGGAGAAAATCGGGCGAGTCAGTTTTGACGAAAACAACTGCTGTCCAAGGCGTCGTATCCACAGAGGTTTCATCAAGTTTGGAAAAAGCCGCGTTTTGAGGCGCGTGCCAACTGGTGCATGCAGAATCAAGGCGCGCACGTCGGATTCGAAGTGTTGTACAAATTCCAAAGCGATAGAGCCGCCGATGCCAGTGCCGAGCATGACAATAGGGCGCGGAGCATGGTATATCATCTCATGCAATTTGAAAGCGTAATCTTTGAGCGTACGCAGCGAGTAATCTTGCGCTACATGGTCGAACCCGGGCAGTGTGGGCGCAAGAAACTTCACTTCACTTGGAATGAAGGGCTGAATGCGCTCAAAGCGAAATCCACCACCGCCGTTGCCATGAACTGCGATGAGAGAAAAGGCATACTTCATGTTTTATTCTTTTGCCCCTTAACGGCACGGCGCTGCTCAAACGTTTTGTGCACTGCACGTATAAGTTGTTGCGTGTAATGTTGTCTTAGAGCACTTTTGCAAAAAGGCGCAAATGTGTAGCTTTATGAAAATTCAGAGCATATGGCGGTATCAAAAAAGGATGTAGAATACATTGCAATGCTTGCAAAGCTCTCTTTCTCGCAGGCAGAGAAAGAGAAAATGACAGCTGAGCTCAATACGATTCTCAAATATGTTGAGAAGCTCAATGAGATTGATACAACGCATGTTGAGCCCCTTCAAAACATGAATGAGCGTATCAATGTCTTGCGTGATGACGTGCCTACGGGGTCTATCTCGAATGAGGAGGCACTCAAAAACGCACCTGATTTTCAAGATCGATTCTTTAAAGTTCCAAAAGTCATTGCTCAATCGGAATAGACGCGCTGCACAAAATTTTGACGACCAATGAGGACTTTAGCTCTGGCTGTGCTATGCTTCTTTCTCTACGACTTGGTGCTGGCGCAGCAGCCTACGGTGAAAAAACTTTACTATCCGAATGGCAAACTTCGTGCTGAGATGGTTTATATCGGTGAGACCCCGAGCGGGTTCTTTCGTGAATACACAGAGAAAGGACAAGTACGCATAGAAGAATACTACATCAATGGCAAGATGGATAGTGTGCGCCGTGAGTATTATGAGAGTGGACAGTTAAAGTCGGAAGCACGCTTTCGCAATGGGCTACGGCAGGGCAAAGTGTGCGAGTTCTATGAAAATGGCAAAATTCAATCATGCGCAACCTACCGCAACGACACACTGATTTCTTTTGTGAAGTATTACTTTTATCACCCTAATGGTCGCCTGCGCGAGGAGACAGCAATCAATGCCAGAGGCTTGCTTGAAGGTACCAAGCGAACCTACCACAACAGCGGTGCACTGGAAATCGAGGAAAACTATGTGAACGGCGAGCGCACAGGAGAATGGCGGCAGTATGCTGCCAATGGTTTGATGAAAATCTATCGAACTTATAAAGACGGGCGTCGTGATGGTGAAGAGTACATCTACTCTGAGGAGGGCAAACTCGAGGAAATCAACACTTACCGCGAGGGTGAGAAAATTCACGTCAAGCGCTATGATGACAAAGGCAACTTGGTAGAAGAATTAGACGAACGTGCAATTCTTCGGCAGTTGCGACGATAAAGCGACAGATGGCAATTGACTTGGTACAAAACTTCGAACGCTTCTACTTTTCAAATCATCACTGGGAAGAGACGCTCTTGCTTGCTAAAGAGCATGGCTGGCGACCACTTGATGCGCCGAGCTTGGAATGGGAACGCTGCTACTTTTCCAACGATGGCTATACCATTTCCGACAGAGATGCCCGCACACTTGCCGATGCCCTGACGCTTGCACTTCGAGCAGTGCCACACTCTGAAAAACTACACCTGCAAAAATTCATAACCTTTTGTCAAAGGGGCGGATTTCGCATTGAATAATGAGAGCTTTAATTCAGCGCGTTCGGCGTGCTGCAGTGGTCGTGCAAGGTGAGTGTGTAGGGCAGATTCAGCAGGGCTTACTGGTGCTGCTTGGTGTGACACATAGCGATACGAGACGCGACGCAGAACGGCTTGCAGAAAAAACATTAGCCTTGCGCATCTTCGAGGACAATGCCGAAAAGATGAATCTATCCGTTGTAGATATTCGTGGTGGCGTGCTGGTGGTCTCACAATTCACACTGTATGCAGACACGCGCAAAGGCAATCGACCAAGTTTCACAGATGCAGCACGTCCTGAGCATGCTGAAGCCCTCTATGAACATTTTGTTGCCACCCTACGCACACGCTCCCCGCTGAACATTCAAACAGGAAAGTTTGGTGCGGCAATGCAAGTGGAACTCATCAACGATGGTCCTGTTACAATTCTGCTCGAGTCCTTGCAATGAAACATAAAGTTGCCATTGTCATTCCCGCTCGCCTGCGCTCCACACGCTTACCTGAAAAAATGCTTGCCGATCTGGCAGGCAAACCGCTGGTGGTGCACACATATCAGCGCGCAAAGCAAGCAAAGCTAGCTGACACCGTTGTGCTGGCAGTAGATGATAAAAAAATCCTTGAAGCGGTGTCTCCATTTGGCTGTGAGGTGCGCTTAACACCGAAGCGTCTCAAAAGCGGTTCGGATAGAGTCGCATTTCTTGCAGCAGAACTCAATGCGGAGATTATCGTCAATGTGCAAGGCGATGAACCGCTCATTCACCCAAAGATGATTGACCAAGTCATTGCACAGATGCTTGTTTCACCGATGCCAGACTGTGCAACACTTGTGAAGGTAATCAGAGATAATACGCTCCTGAACAATCCCAGTGTCGTCAAAGTCGTACTGGACAAAGATGGTTACGCACTATACTTTTCACGCAGCGCAATTCCTTATCCGCGCCATGTGATGGCACACGCAAAATTCTATAAGCACATCGGAATTTATGCCTACACGCGCAAAACGCTACATGCCTTCAGCCGCTTGCGTCCGTCAAGGCTGGAGCAGATTGAGGGGTTAGAGCAATTGCGGCTGTTGGAAAACGGGTATGCGATTAAATGCGCTTTGACAACACACGATTCACAAGCTGTCGATACAGCAGAAGATCTAAAAAAAAGTCCGCGCGCTCATAAGCAAAAGTGCGCCATAATTTTTCAAAGTCCGTTTGTTTTTTCAAATCCTTTGTTAATTTTCAGTACGCACATTTGCGCTCTTTCAAGCGTTAGGGCAACTATGACAACGAGAAGTACTTTTCAAAATCGACTGTGCAACATGCAGTCGTGAAGCGCAGCAAACCTTTGCTTGCCAATTTGGCGATAAAAAGCATTGAGAATTTTGAAGTGCTTCTGAAAAAGAAACGAGAAAGCCTCAGGTTATCCTGAGGCTTTTTTGTTACCACTGCGATAGATGGTGCGCACGACTAAGGTATCAGGATAATTTTGCCATAGCTTTGGCGCGATTCCAGTAAGTCGTGAGCTTGCTGTACATCCGCCAAGTTAAAGCGATGACCAATCTGCGCTTTCCACTTTCCTTCTTTGTGCCACAAGAGCAGGTCTTGGTAGGTGCGTGCATACAGTTCAGGTTCTGCGGTGATTGAGCGCATGGAAAACCCAATGAGGTGCGCAGAGCGATAGACAAGGTCGTAGGGATCGAACGGCGGTGGCATTCCAGCGCTATTACCAAAGAGCACCACTTTACCGCGCATAGCAAGCCATTCAAAATTTTGAGCAAAGTGTGCACCAGCATTGCCATCAAAAATCACATTCACGCCTTCTGGCGAAAGTTGCTTGATGCGGTCATGAAGGTTAGCTAGAGTAGAATTTAGTGTAAAATCTGCGCCCAATGCCGCAACGCGCGTGAGTTTTTCATCGGAGCTAGAGAGTGCGATGATGCGGCAGCCGAAGAGTTTGGCAAGTTGTACCAGCGCTGTGCCGGTTGCGCCGCCCGCAGCATGAATGAGAACGGTGTTGCCAGGCTGAACCTGTGCAGCAGTCTTGAGTAAGTGATAGGCTGTTTGAAACGCAACAGGAAATGCGGCACCTTCCTCGAAACTCATATGCACAGGTAAGCGAAAGACGCTAAACTCGGGCATCACAACGCGCTCTGCGTAGCCGCCGCCATAGTGCGAGACTGCAAAGACTTTGTCGCCAATTGCAAAGCGATGTGCATCGCGTCCAGTGCGTGTAACAATGCCAGCGACTTCGTAGCCAAAGCCGGGCGGCGGAATGTCAGGTTTCGGTGTATAGCCTTTTCGGATTTTGATGTCTGCAAAATTCACGCCTGCTGCTTTGACTTCAATTTCAACTTCATCGTCACATAAGTCAGGAAGAGGCACTTCGATAAGCTCAAAGCGCCCATTTGAAATGATGACTTTTCTCATAGTGTGTCATCCAGAGGATCATTCAAAACAGCGTAAGTGCTCGCGCCCGTTGTTGCATCAGAGACTGGCGTGATTTGAAGCCCGTGGGATTGAGGATGTGAAGAGAGCATCGCCAATGTTACACCGCTTTTGCAATTTCCAGCACTTCTTTGGCGTGCTGCTCTGGGTTGACATCCTTGAAAATTTTCTTAATGATGCCACCTTTACCAATCAGAAAGGTAACGCGTTGCGAATAGCCCATCAGACCAAGGACACCATACTTCTTGGAGACGTCTTTTGTCTCATCGGAGAGCAGCGTGAAGTTGAGATTTTGCTTTTTCTTGAAGGCTTGATGTGAGTCGATGTTATCGACGCTAATACCGAAGACCTCAATGCCAGCAGCTTTGAAGTCATCGTAGGTGTCGCGAAACGCACAGGCTTCCTTCGTGCAGCCCGGTGTTTCATCTTTGGGGTAGAAAAAGAGCACAACGGTTTTGTCCTTGTAATCAGAGAGCTTTACAGTGCGCCCATCGTCTGCTTTGAGTTCAAAGTCAGGTGCCATATCGCCAACTTTCAAGGCGGTATCATTAGGTTTGGCAGCGCACCCAGTGAGGTAAAGCAAGACAAATGAGCTAACAAGCAAGCGAAGTGAAAAGACTGATAACATGTGCAAGCAGTTTAAGTTAATTAGTGATGAGCTGTGTTGAATAGTAAATGAAAAATCCTAGTCAGTCTTGTTTGCTTTGCCGTAGTTCTTCCAGCAAGGCTTTAGGAAAATTGGCACTAAACATCAGAGCTTCAAGATTTTGTTTGAACTCAATGGCGCCTACGATGCGCTTAATACTCTCACTTTGTCGCTGGCTGAAGTTCTTTGTAACCCAGAGTGTGATGCCAATCAAGCCGCCTGCAAAGAAGGCAGCGGCTCGATTTTCATAAATCCATTCCGATTGTCCTTCAATGCCATCCGTAAGTCGAAGCGAGAGCACAAGTTGGCGAATGTTGCGAATGTTGCCCATGCCTTGCATGTCTTGATTGCCGGTTGTAAGCCCACGCATAGCCCCAAATGCCCAGCGTGCAGAGCCTAAGGCTAACCAGAAGTGAGATTTATGCTGTACGCGCTCAATAAGCGGCGTCATCGTGGAATCGGTCGTCCAAAAATTTGCTCTAGGTTGAAGATAGTTAGCAAGCACATCTGCATGACTTGAAAGGGCAAGTTCGCTCTCGCTGACTTTTGCACACCAGAGCACAGTGTCAAGTTGGTAAGCGAGTCTGTCGCCAGAGCGAATGCTATCGAGCGCCGTTGCAGCCAGATGCTTAAAGCGTGCTGAGTTGAAACGCCCGATAAGTATCGCTAGCGAGGTATTGATTTCGCCATACTGATTAACTTCAGCATAGATAGCGGTATCAACATCTTGTGCAAAGTTAAATTGCATCAAGTTAGCGAAGCGACCGATAGCTGTGGAAGTATCGGCAAGCAATTGTTCTTTAAGAGAATCGGGCACAAAGGTTTGCCAAAACTCCGACTGACGAATTTCTTTCAAGCCGAGATAGACCAGCACATTCGCATTGAGCGGCAAGCCAGAAAGGCGCATGCGCACTGATGCAGGCAATTCATCGGCTGGTGGGCGCTCACGTGGCAAATTGGCGAGCAGCGCCGCATAGCCAAAAAGTGCAGAGACACAGATAACAAAAATCAAAGCCCCAATGCCTCGACCTTTTTTGGGAAACATCCCTGCCATGGGGTCACTTGTGGCAGGCAGCGGCTCTAAGTTTTCGGGCACATTTTGCGACGCATCTTCGGGATTCTCCGCAGACGAGGCGTTGTTAATGTCCTCAGGCATACTAAAACTCCTTTAGCTCAACTTCTACAACTTGGTGTACTTTGATGGCGCAACGCACAAGTAAAACCTTTGGTTATTTGTTAAGCGCTTGTTGAGCGCTAAGTCATCTAAAAGAGCAATCTAAAAAATAGCGCGCAATCAAACGCCACAAGATAAGCGAATAAACACTACGAGATGAACATGACGCAATCAATTTGGCCTATAATCCTGCTGGCGATGAATCTGCGCGTAAGTCAGCAGTGCGAATCGCTGCTGTCGCTAAAGCATCACACCGATTGTTGTGCTCGTTGTCGCTGTGTCCTTTGACTTTATGAAAACGAACCTGATGTGTCTTGCAGAGTTCGACTAACCGCTTCCAAAGGTCTTGATTCTGCACAGGTTTCTTATTGGCGGTTTTCCAGCCATTTTTTTGCCAACTCTCAATCCAGCCTTGCTCGAACGCATTGACGAGATAAGCAGAATCGCTGAACAAATCAACTTCGCAAGGTTCTTTGAGGGCTTCGAGAGCTTTGATAGCAGCAAGCAGTTCCATGCGGTTGTTGGTCGTCTCTGCTTCAAAGCCCGAGAGTTCGAGTTGCTTGTCAGCATAGAGCAGCACTGCACCCCAGCCACCTTTGCCCGGATTGCCACTGCACGCGCCATCGGTGTAGATGGTAACCTTTTTCTTAGGCGTCTTAGGCGTCATACTGAGTGAGGTTAAGTTGCAGTGCTGCTATGGCAAATGTCGAGGCAGTGGTGCTTGCCTTAACGCGCTTTCAGCGCCTTTGCAAGCATGGCTGTACCTTTCTTTGTCAGCGTTCTGATGGCTTTTGTTGAAAGACGCACGCGCACCCAACGCTTCTCCTCTTCCAACCAGATGCGTTTTTTCTTGCAAGTTTGGCTCAAAGCGCGTTCTGCGGTGATTGTTGGCATGCGAGACCGTATTTCCATACACCGGCTTCTTGCCTGTAATCAAACAAACTTTTGACATGGCAATTCGTGAATAATTTTGAGAATAGAGTAACAAATATAACGATTTTCTGCGACTTGCCAACTTTACGCGTGCTGCAGCAATTGAATTGTAGCGCTACTTTATGAGTCTCCATGTTGACCCGTCTTTCGTATCCTTGACCTCAATGCCAGCGTCTCTTAAGCGGTCGCGAATTAGGTCGCTGGTAGCAAAGTCTTTCTTTGCACGCGCTTCTTTGCGAATATCCAAGATGAGCGACATGACTTTTTGCAGGACTTCTGCAGTGGACCCATTTGCAAGGCTTGAGGCAGCAGTTGGCAGAATTCCCAAAACTTCGTGCCCGTAATCATGCAAGAATTGAAGAGTTTGTGTTTTGCTCTCTGCGGTCAGTCCATCGCCAGAGAGTGCGCTGTTGATTTCACGTGCAAGATCGAAGAGCGTAGCGATAGCCAATGGTGAGTTGAAGTCATCGTTCATGGCGTCATGGAAGCGGGTCTCAAATTTTTTAGGTCAAGAGTGCATTTGCCTTGAGGTGCATCAAGCAGTCGGGCGTAGGTATCGTGCAGTTTTTCTAAGCCTGCCTTAGCGGCTTGCAAAGCGGCATCGGAAAAATCAAGTGTGGAGCGGTAGTGCGATTGCAAGATAAAGAAACGCAGCACAAGTGGGCTAACCTTTTTTAGTGCGTCTTTGATGGTTGTGAAATTTCCAAGTGATTTGCCCATCTTGACGCCGTTCACGGTAACCATGTTGTTATGCATCCAGTAGCGCACAAAAGGCTTGCCGGTAGCTGCTTCAGACTGCGCAATTTCACACTCGTGATGCGGGAACTGATTTTCCAAACCGCCACCGTGAATGTCAAAGGTCTCGCCTAAGTATTTCATAGACATAGCAGAACACTCAATATGCCAGCCTGGATAACCCACGCTCCAAGGCGAGGGCCACTTCATAATGTGGTTGGGCTCCGCTTTTTTCCAAAGTGCAAAGTCGCTCGGATTGCGTTTTTCGCTGCGCACGGCGACACGTGCACCTGCTTCCAAATCCTCTTGATTGGTTCTGCCAGAGAGTTTGCCATACCCAGAAAAGGAACTGACGTCAAAATAAACATTGCCATTGACCTCGTAAGCGTGTCCTTTGGCAATCAAGGTCTTGATGATTTCAATTTGTTCGGGAATATGACCTGAAGCCGTAGGAGCAATGTTTGGGCGCAGCACCCCCAGTGCATCCATATCCTCGTAAAACGAGCGCGTATAGGCTTGTGCAATTTCCATCGGCTCTAACTTCTCGCGGCGAGCTTGCACGGCAATCTTGTCTTCGCCTTCGTCAGCATTATCGGTCAGATGCCCGACATCGGTAATGTTCTGCACATACTTAACCGTGTAGCCTAAGTGCTTAAACCAGCGCACGACGACATCAAACGACACATAACTTTTGGCATGCCCAATGTGCGAATGCCCGTAGACGGTCGGACCGCACACATAGATACCAACTCTACCGGGCACCAATGGCACAAAGACTTCCTTTTGACGCGTCAGCGTATTGTAGATTTTGAGTGGCATAATTACTGTTGCAAATAAATTTTTGGCAGTATCTCCGCAGAGAGTTTGACAGGCTCACCACGCTCCATTTGCTCAATGATCGGTATGCATCGCAATTCAATGTGCTGCATCAAATCTGTAACTGCAACGCCACGATACACAGGCTGATAGCGTGCTAACTTGGCAAATGCTTTAGCAAACATCGAACGAGCCCCTTTCGGATTACGATTGGTGAAATGATAAAGCCCGATTGAGCTTTGAATTAAGCCATGTAAAAATTTTTTATCGCTTCCGTAGATTTCATGCCAAATCTCTTCCCATGTGTCGTGGCACTCAAAGAACATGGCGGCGTTGTATTCTTCAATGCCTTTGAGAAATTCGGTGTAGTGTTCGTCAAGGCTCATCTTGCCGTGCGTCTGTTTGATTAAAAGTGCAAATCTACGAACTCAAATTTATTCACCAGTGCTCGGGGCGCACTTAATTATCCGAGCTCTCGCCGAATCTGACACCTGCTTCAATGCCCAACATGTTGCAACTTTTGCTTTTTTACTTATACTCTTCGCACTTCACATTTTCAAAGCAAAGTCTGGCTGGTCTGAGAAGTGCTGCTGTCATACTTTCTATCAACAAAACAACAAATAACAATGAAGAAACCTATACTGCTCTGTATAGCGTGGTTATGGCTTAGTGTATCTAGCCAAGCACAACAGCAAACGCAAACCATCTCTGGAAAAGTACTCGATGCAGAAACAAAAGAAGGTTTAGCAGGTGCAGTCGTCTCTATTCCTGCGTTACGCATCGGTAGCTCGACCAACGCTGATGGTGAATACTCCTTCAAAGCACCTGTGGGTACACACACAGTGGAAGTCAAACTCATTGGGTATGAATCCAAGTCGCAAACCGTTACGCTCACGGCGACTGAGCCCTTGACGCTGGATTTTTCTCTAAGGGTCAAAGCTTCACAAGCCGATGAAGTGGTGGTGCTGGGCTTGTCCGGAGAAATTGACCGTAGCAAGTTAGGCGCAGCGGTTGGAACGGTTGCTGGTGAGCGCATCAACAACATTGCCACACCTGCTGCAATTGACGGTCTATCGGGGCAAGTAACAGGGATTCAAGTCACGCGTGCTTCAGGGATTCCTGGCGGCTCAACCTTTATCACGGTGCGCGGTCCTAAGTCGGCACGAGGCAGCTCTGAACCGGTCTATATTGTCGACGGCGTCATTATCGACAACGAGACCTCAAGTCCAAATAGACCCGCTGTAGATGTCGGCTCTCGTGCAATTGATATCAATCCACAAGACATTGAGTCAATCGAGGTCTTGAAAGGTCCAGCAGCCGCTGCAATTTACGGTGCGGTGGCCGGTAACGGTGTCATTATCATCAACACTAAGAAAGGTAAATACAACAGCAGTGAGCGCCCAACCAAAATCAATCTAGCGGCATTCTACGAAACCTCAAGTCCACTCGGCTCCATTGATTTGCAAAAAGAATATGGTCAAGGTGTTGACGGCATCGGTGGTCCGAACGCATATCGGGAACCAGGACCGGGACAGACCAGAGGGACACCCGGTACAACGCTGTCGTGGGGACCGCGTCTGCGCCCTGACCAGCCGGTGTATGATCAGCTCAACGGGATTTTCCGCACGCCCAACAGCGGTCAGCAAACGGTGAGCATTTCAGGGGCGACATCGTTCTTTGATTACTATGTCGGCGGCACCTTCGATCAAAACCAAGGTGTCTTTCGTAACTCTGATCTCAATCGCAATAACTTTCGTGCAAATGTAGGTTTCACGCTGCTGCCCGGTGTGCGTTACACCACCACGAATAACTACATTGTCTCCCAGACGCTGATTCCAACGGTAGCAAATAGTATTTCAGGCATTTACCTCTCTGCTTTGCGTACGCCGCCCGATTTCGATAACACACGATACCTTGAGCCTGATGGCACACAGCGACGCTATGCCGCATACGACAACCCGATTTGGACGCAGGAAAACAACTCCTACACTTCACGCCTAAGCCGCTTCATTCACAACTCTGCGCTCAATTGGGATATTTATCAAGAGCCAACAAGCGGGCTATTTGTAGGCGTCAGAGGACAGCTGGGCTTAGATCGCTATGATCAAAGCAATGTCTATATTTTGGCACGCGGTGCACGCGATGCAAACTTTGGTCCCGGCGGTGCTGGTGCGATTGTCTCTGATCCACGCTTCGATAACCAACTCAATCTGGAACTCTCAGCGACAGCAAAGTATAATTTCACCAAAGACATTCGTGCTACGCTGATTGCTGGTAGCCAGTACATTTCACTGCGCCGCGACTTAATCAACGTTCAAACCAATGATATCTCGCCTTTTTTCAGCCAACTCAATTCAGGTGCAACCCAGATTGCCTCATCGGCAAGAGTAGAATCCGTGTTGATTGGACAGTTTGTACAACTGACTGCCGACATCTTTGACCGCGTGGCACTGACAGCCAGTATCCGCCGTGATGGCTCATCTGCATTCGGTACAAGCCAGCCTTTCTCGTTCTTCCCGAAAGCAGGTTTGTCTTACAACATGGGACAAGAGAGCTTTATGGAAGGCTTGAAAGGCATTCTGGATAATGTGATTATTCGTGCTGCATATGGTGAATCAGGCTCACCACAGCAACCCGATCCTTATGCAACAAACTTCCTCTACACGACGGGCGGTATTGTGGCTTCATTTGCACGTGGCACATGGTCGAACCGCTTGGGCAATGCAGGTCTGAATGCCTCAACCGTCGGAGGAGCAACGCAAGATGTAACACCAGAACGGCTGGTAGAGCGTGAAGTCGGGATCAACTTGGGCTTCTGGAACAATCGCATCAATGTCGAGGCTAACTACTTCATGACCAGCGTATTTGATATCATTGTGTCATTTCCAGTGCCAGCATCTACAGGTTACAACTCTGTGCTAAGAAATGCTGCAGCAATGACCAACGAAGGCTTTGAGCTTTCGATTCAAGGCACGATTCTCAACACGCCTGAAATTACTTGGAATGCGACACTGAACTACGCACGGCTCAACAACATTGTCAACACGCTCTCGGGTGCAGCGCCGATTTCTTTAGGCGGATTTGCCGGCTCGCAAGCCTTTATCAACGCCGGGCAACCCTACGGTGCATTGCAAGTCTCAGGCTGGCTGCGTGATCAAAATGGCAACATTGTGCGCTCGGGTCAGACCTGGGTGCAAGTGGATGCGAACGGCAATATGGTGCGCGAAAATGGACGCGTTATCAGCGTGGCACCAAATTCACCAAACTCTCGACTGGTGGTGTCAGGTGCCTTCCGACCAAGCGATGTAGCAAACAATGGTGCAATCAATGGATTAGTCGGAGCGCCTGTACAAGATGGTCAACCGCTGTTCGGGTTTGCAAACCCATGGCCAGCTTACACACTCTCGCTGCGCAATGATTTCCGAATCCTCAAGAATCTCTCTGTGAGCATCCTCTTCGATGGGGTCTTTGGCAATCGTGTCTTCAACGGCACACAAGGCGGACTCATCAACTTTGGCACATGGGGACCGACACGCGACCGTGAAGAACCTGCTGAATTTGAAGGCGTACCAATTATTGTAGACCCCAGACGCACAACCCCACTTACCGCGTTTGGCGTAACCTATCAGCCCGGACAGCAAGTGCAAAAAACTGTGCTATATCGCGGCTTCCTGAGCGGCTTTGTCATTGCCGAGCCGCACATTCAGGACGGCAGTTTCTTGCGCCTACGTGATGTGACGGTGCAGTACAATTGGGACATCTTGAAGAATTTTGGCATCAGCCAAATCTCATTCATCTTCTCTGGGCGTAACCTTGCCACATTCTTCAAGAGCTACACAGGCTATGATCCTGAGGTCAACTCATTCGGCAACCAAAATGCACGCGGCATCGACTGGTTCCAGTTCGCTCAAGTTCGATCGCTGCGCTTTGGCGTACAACTGACCTACTAAAATTCAACAAAAACAAAAGAGAAAATCCGCCTGTCCTTCTCTTCCAACAGAGACGGCAAGCACAAATCAACAAAATTTTGAGACAGCAATGACCAAACACAAAACGCTTCCCAAACTTAGCCTTGTAGGCTTTGCACTTGCCATCGTGCTTGGCTTGCAAAGTGGATGCACCATTGATCCAAATTTGAATAACTCGCCCAATGCACCAAACGAAGGTGTGATTGGGACAATCGACGGCCTGAACGCTCTGACGGTTGGACTTATTTCAGGTGGTGGGGATTTCTATTCAGGTGACCGTGCAATGTTTGCCTCGATCTGGACATGGCAAATTGTCAATGCCGATGGACGCGCACAAATTTTGCAGTGGAACGACTATGTGGAATCCACATCACGAGAATTCAATCTCATTTGGCTACAAGGCTTTCAGGTGATTAAGTCAGCCAACGATATTTTGCGCCTTGCCCCAACGGTCTCCATGCCTGCAGAGTTGCGCAACACTTACATGGGGATTGCGTTCTGGTACAAGGCACTGGCGCTTGGTGAACTTGCTGCACTCTTTGGCTCAATTCCAATTCAAAGTTTGGAGGATGCGGGAGATTTTGTCAAACGCTTTGACCCACCGCCATTTGTCAGTCAAGCAGAAGCTTATGCACAGGCACAAGCAAACTTGGACTCTGCACTTGCACGCTTTAGTGCTGGAACCGCAGCACTGCCGCAAGACCTCATCTATGGTGGGAACCGTGCCAACTGGATTGCAGCAACGCGCTCACTCAAAGCGCGCTATTTCCTGCATGTCAAAAATTATGCTGCCGCTTTGACAAATGCGAATGCAGGGCTTTCAGGCAATGTGCCCAGCGTCAGAGCGCGTGCAAATGCCGCAAACGCTAACGAGCAAGCACTCTTCGGCACCTTCCTTGCCAATGAGCAAGGCTTCCCCGTGCGTGCAGACAAGTACTTTATGGACATCTTGCAAAACCGTGATGAAATCTCGGGCCCCAATGCACTCTCACGTGCCACAGGCGATGACAGAAAGAATGATACACGAATCCCACGCTTCTTTGAAGCTCCAACCTCTTCGCCAGCTCGCGGATCATTCTTTGGCTTTGCACTCGTGCCTAACCGATTTAGTGCACGCACAGGTAACACACAACGCGACTCTGCTGAGCGTTCTCCAGCCGGTGCAGCATTCTTGAATCGCGCACCCGGAGGATACGGCAACATCGGCACCGATTTCCCAATTATGAGCGCACTGGAAACCTCCTTCATTCGTGCCGAGTGCCTTGCCCGAACAGGTAGCCTTGATGACGCTGTAACTTTGCTCAATACGTTGAGAGCTGCAGGAGGCTTGGGCAATTACGGCGGTGCCAACACGCAGTTAGATGTCGTGCGCGAAATTCTGCGTCAGAAATACATTGCGCTCTTCCTCGAAGGGCAAGCCTACCACGATATGCGACGCACAAACACCTTGCCCCGACGTGCAGATGGCGGCGGACGTGCACCGCTACGCTTTACCTATCCGCTCAACGAACGCTTGCGTCGACCAGATGTGCCAGCAGATAACGACAACCTCGTTTCCGCATTGGTCGGAAACTCCATCTTGTAGTGAGTTGCTTTCTTTGATAACTTGAAATGGCGCAGCACTCCGTTGCGCCATTTTCATTTGAGACTTTTGAAGCTTATGAAGTGTGATAGACTGCCAAAACAGTGCATGGCTACATCGTTCTTTTTTGTGCTGCTGCTAAGCATGCAGCCGAGTCTGGCGCAAACTGCTGAAGAACTCTACGCCTCAGGTGTCGCACATCTCTCGAATGAAGCCTACAGTGCAGCACTCATTGATTTTAATAAAGCAATCAACAAAGACTCGACCTACTGGCGTGCTTATTGGGGCAGAGCCTACACGCAATGGATTTATTTGCAAGATACTACCGCCGCCATGCAAGATTATGCCAAAGCCATTGAACTTGCTCCAAACGAAGCGGAGCTATACTACTATCGCGGATTGCTTCGTCATGAAATGGCGCAATATGCGCGCGCAAATGTTGACTTTACGCGTGCTATTCTTCTGAATGCAAACAACGCAGACTACTTTTTCCAGCGCGGCAGAAGCCGTTTAGCAATTGAAGAATTTGCGGCTGCAATTGAGGATTTTAGTGAAGTCTTAAAGCAAGTTGCAGAGTCAAGTTCAGCATATTTTTATCGTGGTTACGCTAAACTCAGTTTAGACAAATGGCTTGATGCGGTAGAAGATTTCACAGCATCGCTTTCGCTGGCAGAGACAGCTGAAGCCTACTACCATCGCGCATTAGCCTATCGCAAACTCAAGCAGTTCAACAGCGCACTAAGTGATTTAGAGCGTGCACTGCGATTGCGACCGGCATTTGCAGAGGCGTACTTTATGCGTGGCGTAGTCAAAACTGAAATAGGACGAAAAGAAGAAGGTTTAGCCGATGCAACCCTAGCACGAAAACTGGGCTATCAACCTAAGAAACGCAAGTTAAGAAAGATAAGCACCATAGAAGATTCGCTCTATGTCTATGCTGCGCCAGAAGTTGTAGTGGAGGCTGAACGCCCAGAATATCGTGAAGCCTTACGCGACACAAAGCAACTGGCACAGCGTGGCAGAAATGCACTGGCAACGCAAATCATCAGCGTCTCGGCGCCAAAGACCATTCTGCCCTCCACGCCGCCCAGTCCCATCAACGCCTTCAATACAGCGGACTGCAATAAACAAACACTCCTGATGCGACGGCTTACCGAAGTCAATCTGCTATGTATTATGCGCTTGCTGCGTGAAGAAATTCGCCAGCTCCGAGACCCAGTGGTAGATAATCTGGTAGCACAAATGACCGATATGGCAACAGAACTTGCGACACTTGAAGATAATCTCTTGCGCGGCGCCATGCCTGAAACCGCTGCCGCTATTGATAGACAGCGGCGCATTCAACTGCTGGTGAGTGTTCAGCAATTGATGAATGAGTTGCAAGAATACTTAGACCAAAAAAGCAAGAAAGAAGAGTAAAGAAAAACTCTAAGCGTTTAGATGATACCAAGTTCTTTGCCAATTCGACCAAACTCTGAGACGATTTTATCGAGTTGCCACTCTTCATGTGTCGACATGTAACTTGTCCGCAGCATCTCATGACCGGGCATCACACCGGGGCGTACAAAAGCATTAACGAAAATTCCAGCATCATAGAGTTTCCGCCAGAAAAGCAAAGTCTTGTCTTGATCGCCGATGATAACAGAGACAATTGCGGTGCGTGCATCCATCAAACGGAATCCAAGAGATTTAAGACCTTCGCGCACGCGGCTGGCATTCTTGATAAGTCTATCAATACGTTCAGGCTCTTGCTGCATAATTTCAAGGGCTTTGAGTGCTGCGGCGACGCTTGCAGCCGTCGGTGATGCGCTAAAAATCAAGGCTGGTGATTGATGTTTGATGTAGTTAATCACAGCGCGCTCGCCGACAATAAATCCACCAAGCGAAGCAAAACTTTTCGAAAATGTCCCCATAGTAAGATCAACTTCTTTTTCCAAACCAAACTCTGAGGCTGTGCCACGACCACCTTTGCCAATCACACCAACAGCGTGAGCATCATCTACCATCACGCGTGCGTTGTATTTGCGGGCTAAACGCACAACTTCAGGCAGATTGACAATCGCACCAGAGACAGAAAAGACACCATCTGTCGCAATGAGTTTAGGAGCTTCAAGCGGAATTTTTTGCAGCACGCGCTCTAAGTCTTCCATATCGTTGTGTTTGTAACGCTCGACATTTGCTGTCGCGCCGCGTGCCATCAAGTTAGCCACCACAATGCAGGCATGATTATCCTTATCGCTAACTACGTATTCACCACGTCCTTGCACCAGAGTGGGCACAATTGCTTGTCCAGCTTGATAGCCAGTGCTAATAATCATGCAGTCTTCGGTGCCAAAAAACTCGGCAAGTTTTTCTTCGAGTTCAACATGCAATTTCACTGTGCCGGTCAGGTAGCGTGAGCCTGAGCAACTTGTACCATATTTGTCAATGGCTTTCTTAGCCGCCTCTTTCACGCGCGGGTCTGCAGTAAGACCTAAATAGTTATTCGAGCCAGCCATAATGATTTTGCGCCCTTCAATCATGACCACAGGACCTTCGTTTTCCTCAAGCGGGCGAAAGTAGGGATAAAGCCCTTTGGCTTTAACCTCATCTGCAATCGTGAAGTCGTAGCACTTCTGAAACAAATCCCTAAGTTGTGGAGTGCGAGCAGTGGTGCCGTTGCTCCCTGCAGATGCATCAGTAGGCGTGGTGCCTGTTGTCTCACGACTTTCCATTTTCTAATCCGTTGTCTTTGAAGCAAAAAAGGTAAGTCTGAAAATAGCGCAGACTGTGCACTTATCGAAATAAGTCCTCTGATTTTCGCGCTGGTATATGCTGACGCTCTACAATAACATCATTGAACTGCTGTGCGTTCAACTTCAGCTTTGATGCGCTCTAAGAAGCGCTCGGCATCGATTGCCGCCATACAGCCTGTGCCCGCTGCTGTAATCGCTTGCCGATAGCGACTATCCTGCACATCGCCGCATGCAAAAACGCCTTCAACACTGGTCTCCATTGTCGATTTCTTCGTAATGATATAGCCAGCTTCATCAAGGTCTAATTGACCGACAAACAATTTGGTATTCGGTTCGTGCCCAATAGCAACGAAGAGCCCGTCAGCAGGCACTTCAGTAATTTGCCCTGTTTTAAGGTATCGCAAGCGCAAGCCTGTCAGCACTTTGCCATCGCCGAGCACATCATCGACGACCACACTGGTAATGAATTTGATTTTGGGATGTCGTCTGGCACGATCGAGCATAATTTTCGAAGCGCGAAATTCATCACGGCGATGCAAAATGGTTACACTGGCTGCATACTTCGTAAGAAAAAGTGCTTCTTCCATAGCAGTATCGCCACCGCCAACCACAAAAACCTGCTTTTCCTTAAAGAAGAAGCCATCGCAAGTGGCGCATGCCGAGACCCCGTAGCCCATATACTTGCGCTCATTTTCCAAGCCTAACAGTTTAGCACGTGCACCTGCAGAAATAATCAGCGTGTCAGCTAAAATCCGCTTCTTGTCATCAACAATGAGCGTAAAAGGGCGTTCAGACAGATCAGCGGCAGTAACTTCGCCGTAGAGAAAAGTCGCCCCAAAGCGTTTGGCTTGCTCACGCATATCGTCCATGAGCTTGGGTCCCATGACCCCATGCACAAAGCCGGGAAAGTTCTCGACTTCAGTAGTGGTCATCAATTGCCCACCAGGCTGATTGCCATCAATAACTAACGGCTTTAGGAGGGCACGCGCAGCATAAATGGCTGCTGTTAGACCTGCAGGACCCGAGCCCATTATGACGACTTCGTGGTGCGCAACGTCTGTGATTTCTGACATAGGCAACTTCAGTTTTTCAGTATTGCAAGAAGAATGCTGGCATGGCAAAAGCGCATCAGGTTACACGACGCCTAAGGCAGCCAGTAGTTCAAGCGGGCGTGGATTAACAAGCACGGTTTCAGAGCCATTCTCTTCAACAACCAAAGTGGGCACCACACGCTTACCACCTGCATGCTTCATGACAAGTTCAGCGGCGCCTTCAACACGCTCAATATCGACTTTTTCAAAAGTAATGTTTTGTTCGCTGAGCACACGTTCAGCACGGCGGCAGTCAGGGCACCAGCTGGTTGAATACATGATGATGCGTCGTGTCATTCTCAGGCGAGTTGAAGTTTGAGTTTGCTTTCAATCACGCCTTTTGGCACAGCGCCTATGATTTGATCAACCACTTGACCATTCTTGAAGATAAGAAGCGTGGGAATGCTGCGAATGCCATACTTCATGGAAACTTGCGGGTTTTCATCAACATTGAGTTTAGCCACTTTGGCTTTACCTTCGTATTCGGCAGCAAGTTCCTCAATAGCCGGTGCAATCATGCGGCAGGGACCACACCAGACTGCCCAAAAATCCACGAGAACAGGTTTGTCTGATTTAATGACTTCAGCTTCAAAGTTTGCGTCAGTAGCAGTAACATACTTTGACATGGTTGGGCGTTTAGATTTTTGAGTTTGTAAAAGTTTATAGCAAAGATACGATTTCTTGCTTTATCGTAAAATTACGATAAAAGCCGCACGGCGTCTACGCCTAAAGCCAGTTCAAGTTTCTCCAAGACGTCATTATCGGGCTCAATAGTTGCTTTGCGCGCAAAGAGACGCAGGCGTTCTATGCGACCGTGTTCAAGGTAGGAGAGTTCAAAATCAATTGGCACAGTGCCGCGGTGCATGTCGCAAATTTCCTTGATAGCCTTTGCTTTTGACAAACTCTCGGCATCATTGGCATCTAAGCTCAGCACAATGCGCTGGATAAATTTGTGGCGCACTTTGCGAATTGGAATAACTTCTTGAACCAAAAGTTTAGTTTGATTGTCTTTGCGCTCTGCTTCTGCAATCAGCATCACAATAGCGTCTTTTTGCAAGTCTTTTTCAAACCGTTCATAAGTGCTGGCGAAAACCGTGAAATCAGCTTTGCCTTCAAAATCTTCAATGACGCCAAAAAGCATGGTATTGCCTTTCTTGTCAAAGTGCTGTTTAATCTCGCTCAGTATGCCAATCACACGGTAAAGACGTTTGGGCTCAAAGGATTTATTACCCAATTTAAGCGTAGCGAAGGCATCCCAATCACGCTTGTAGGCGTCAAGTGGATGGCGAGAGTGATAGAAGCCCAAGAGAGCAACTTCTCGCTGCAGGATTTCGGCATCGCTCCATGCCTCAGCGTTGAGCAATTCAGGATAGACGAGCTGCTGCAAGGGTGCAAACTTTTCATCATTGAAGAAGCCCTCTTGACCGAGTGTAACACTGCGGTTTTGTCTCTGACCAAATTCCACAGCGCGTTCAAGGTTAGCCAGCAGCGTTGCGCGGTCAATGCCAAATTCATCTAACGCCCCAGCTTCGACAAGGGATTCCAAGGCTTTTTTATTGACGACTCTCAAATCTACGGAGGCGCAAAAATCAAAGAGGTTGTTGAACGATTTTTTCTTGCGTTTGCGTGCAGCAACAATTTCTTTTGCAGCTGCGCCAACATGTTTGATAGCTGAAAACCCGATGCGAATCGCTTTGGAGCCGTTGGACAGGTCTTCAACCGTGCAGAGTGCATCACTTTTGTTGATATTGGGCGGCAAAATTTTAATGCCCATTGATTTGACTTCATCGGTTAAGTGCCGCATGCGTTCAGTGTCGCCAGCTTCACTGTTAAGAATGGCGCACATGAACTCAGCTGTGTAATGTGCTTTCAAGTAGCTGTCCAATACGCCAGTAATCCATATGCTGCCGCATGTGATTTGTTGAAGCCATAGCCTGCAAATTTTTCCATCATATCGAAGACCTCATTGGCTTTAGCAGCATCAATCCCGCGCTCTGCAGCACCCTTGACGAACTTTTCGCGCTCCTGCGCCATTTTTTCTTTTTCCTTTTTCCCCATTGCGCGCCGCAAAATATCAGCACCGCCGAGCGTATAGCCAGCCATCACTTGTGCCATCTGCATAACTTGCTCTTGATAGACTGGAATGCCGTAAGTGGATTTCAAAATCGGCTCAAGCAAAGGATGCGGATACTCGACGGCTTCACGACCATGCTTGCGCTCAATGTAGCGTGGAATCAGATCCATCGGTCCCGGACGGTAGAGCGCATTCATCGCAATGATATCGTCAATACACGTCGGACGCAATTGCATCATATAACTTTGCATGCCCGGCGACTCAAACTGAAAAATGCCTGCCATCTTGCCATCTTGGAAAATCTTGTAAGTCTTGGCATCATTAGTCGGAAGATTTTCTAAGTCAAGCCTAACTTTGTAGCGTTTTTCAATGAGACGCAGCGTTTCATCAATCACAGCCAGTGTCTCCAACCCGAGATAATCAATTTTGAGAAGACCTGCTTTTTCAATCCAGTCTTTATCAAACTGCGTAACGACCTGCTTGTCATCTTTGCCTTTGCTGGAAAAGGCTATGCGAGAGATAGGTTCATCAGTATCTTCATCGGCATAGCGGCGCTCTTCGGTCTCGACTTTGTCGGAGATGTAGAGTGGTACATAATCATCAAGACTGCCATTGGTAATCACGACGCCAGCGGCATGAACTGAAACATTGCGTGCGCGTCCTTCAAGAGCAAGTGAATACTCTATCAATTTTTTGAGGCGTGCATCCGAGTGCTTAAGCAAGTCTTGCAACTCTTTGACGGGTTCAATTTCAAAGCCGCCATGTTTATCGCGCTTGCCATAGATAAAATCGCGCAGTGTAGCACCAATCGGTTTGCTGGGCACCATCTTCGTGATGCGCGCTACGTCCTCGAGCGGAATCTCCAAAACGCGCCCTACATCTTTGATAACAGCTTTTGCACCTAAGGTCGAGATAGCCACGACTTTTGAGACACTCTGCTCGCCATAGCGCTCAATGGTGTAATCCAGGACGCGCTGTTTGCCAACAGGCGTAAAGTCAATATCAATATCGGGCATGGAGATGCGCTCAGGGTTAAGAAAACGCTCAAAGAGTAAGTCGTATTGAAGCGGCTCTACGCGCGTAATGTCGGTAAGGTAGGCGACGATGCTACCGGCAACCGAGCCGCGCCCGGGACCGACCGAGTAGCCTTGTTTGCGTGAGGCGGCGATAAGGTCGCTGACAATGAGGAAGTAGGAACTAAAGCCCATTTTGGCAATGGTGGTCAGTTCATACTCAATGCGGTTACGAATTTTTTCGCCTCGTTCGCCAAGTGCATCAAGATCGCCATATTTGCGCCGTGCCCCTTGATAGGTAAGGTATCGCAGATAATCTGAATCGTCTTTGAAACCGTCAGGGATTTTGAAGTGAGGCAATTGTGGCGCACTGTCGCTGAACTGAAAGGTGCATTTTTCGCTAATCTCGAGCGTGTGAGAAAGTTCGTGGTATGCGTTGTCGAAAAGTAGTGCCATTTCAGCAGGCGATTTGAGATAAAATTCATTGGTAGGCAGGCGCATGCGCTTGGGTGTAGAGAGCGTTGATTTGCTTTTCATAGCAAGCATCACTTCTTGAATTTCTGCATCTTTTCGCTCAAGGTAGTGCACATCGTTCGTAGCAACGAGCTTGACGTCAAACTTCTTAGCAAGGTGAATCAACCCTTCGTTAAGCCGTAAATCGTCGGGAGCGTGGTGGCGCTCGAGTTCAATGTAGAAGTCATCGCCGAAGACTTCCTTATGGGCTTGGATAAACTGTGCAGCGCCCTGCTCATCATCTTTGAGCACAAGTTTAGCAAGTTCGCCACGGTCGCATGAGGTGGTGCAAATGAGCCCTTCAGCATATTTGAAAAGTGTTTCTTTGTCAGCGCGTGGGCGGTAGTAGAATCCTTCTTTGGCAGCAAGAGAAAGAATTTTGCAGAGATTGCGATAGCCTGTGGCATCTTTAACTAAGACATTAAGGTGATGTGCTTCGGTGGTGGATTTGTCGTGCCGTGAAGTAGGTGCAATAAAAAGTTCTGCGCCGATGATAAGTTTAAATGCTTGACTGCGAGCCTGCGCAACTTTTTTAGCTTCGCTGAAAAGTTCAGGCATGTTAAAGAGCGTAGCATGGTCGGTGATAGCTACGGCGTTCATACCTAAGTCTAGACATTTGTGAAAGAGGTCGGCAGGCAAAATCGGGCTAGTGAGCATGGAATAATGCGTGTGGGTGTGCAGATGAATAAAATTAGGCATAAAAGCTAAGTTTTTAAGCTTTTTTTGAGAAAAGTTGCTAACTTTTTAAGGTTTATGTGAATTTTTCTCGCAAAATTTGGCAAAGTCCGAAATTTTGCTTACTAATTGTGCAGTGTTCTTTCTGTTCTTTACTTCTCATTGTCATAGTTAATTGGAAGAGCGCCGTGCTGTAGCCCTTACACACGGCGCTTTTTATTTGCTGCAAGCATTATTTTGGTTCGATGCAGGGCGAACTGCAACCGAGCCTAGCATCAAAGGCAATTTTTAGCAAGCTCGCCTATCTTTGCATCAAACGAAAGTAAAGAAATTGCTGAATGCCTGAAACATCATTAGCAGCCGTACGCAAACAGGTTCATCTTGCTGTAGCATGGGACTGGGAGTATGATTATGACTTTATTCGAATTTTGGAGCGGCAAGCCAAACGACTTGGCGTACAATTCCTGGATATTTCGGCTTACAACTTAGAAAGCACACTGGACGCATTGAAGTCAGGTGCGCTAGTTATTCATGCGCTGCTCGACCGCGCCAGCGATACCAATGAACTGTTTTTTCCGTTGCAGCAACTGCTGGCAGAGCATGGCACAAGCATCATCAATCCATATCATATTTCACAGCGCACGATGGACAAAGCCTTCATGCACTACGAATTGATACGAGCAAATGTTAATGTGCCTTACACCATTGTGCTGCCAGCGTTTGACGAAGCACGCAAGCTCGACAATGTGTTAATTAAAGAACTTGCAAAACTTCAAATCCCTTTCGTCTTAAAGCCAGCAAATGGTGGTGGCGGCGAAGGCGTGGTTAAATCCGTCTACTCGCCCTACGATGCCTCCGCCTGGCGCGAAATTATCCCGTGGGACAAATATCTTGCACAGGAAAAAATCTACCCGAAGTATCTCTATGGCTGGCGATGCTGGTTTCGTGCGTACTACCTCTTTGGTGAAGTTGAGGTGCTATGGTGGGATGATGAGCAACATCTCTATCGCATGCTCTCCGAGAGCGATAAACCACGAATAAAATTTGACGACATGGTGAAAGTGATGCAACGGATTGCAGAGGTGTCAGAGATGGATTTTTTTTCCAGCGAAATCGTCCTTGATATCCACGAACGGCTGGTGGTAGTTGATTATGTCAATGACCAGATTGACCTGCGCATCAAGTCGAGGCACTACAACGGCTTGCCGGATGTGTTCGTTGAGAAAGTCGCTGAAAAACTCTTACACTTTGCTAAAGCAGTAGCTGAACAATGAGCTATTTGTGCATGTGCAACAGTTGCATAAGGCAAGTGCTACAGCATTGAGCAGCTTTAGCATAAAATTCAAAAGGGCTTCGTCAAGGAGTCAAAATGTGCTGATACAACACGGGAACGATGCAAGTGTCATTGCGCGGCGAATGGGGCTCAGGCAGAGTGTGCTCATCCTGTTGCAGGGAGGACATCTCTTTGGGATAGCGCAGGGTGCAGCGGGCTGCCACCTGCGCCTCAACTTTGCATACAAACCGTGCCTAACTTTATCGGCAATCGGGCTTCATGCGCAGGCATATCAACCTAACGCAACGAAGCGGAGTTTGCCAAGAGCATATTTGCTTCATACATTTGCACCAATGCAATCAGCGTTTTTGCAACGTCATTGATGGCAGTTGCATTGATTGGCAGCGTAGGAATTTTACTTGTCTCAGGGTCTATCCCTAATGCAGGCAAAATATCCTCCACGGGCCAAGCCTCCTCTACATCGCTGTGTGTGGCGGCAATCAGCATGGGGGCGTTGGGCGCACGCTGTGTGGCATAGCGCATAATCCGCGACACCGCATAAAAATCCTTCGGACGATGCGCTGGCACCAAGACCACAACTCCGTGCGCATTACGCAAGAAAATATCCCACATAAAATTGAAGCGTTCTTGACCGGGTGTGCCATACAGATGCAGCGACATATCTGGTCCGAAATTAAGCCGCCCAAAGTCCATCGCTACGGTGGTGGAGGCTTTCAGAGCGGCGGTCTCATCAGTGGCACGTCGGTCTGTATCTACGGTCTCAATTTCACTGATGGTGTTAATGAATGTGGTCTTGCCAGCACCCACTGGTCCTGTTACCACCACGCGCATAATTTGTTTGCGAGCTTGGCTCATGCTAAGGCTCCTTCATGTTAGGCAACGCTGCTTTTGGTCAGCGATAGCGATGGCTGCAGGCGAGCAATCAGTTGCTTGATTTCAAGGTTAATGACACCCAATTTGGCTTTATCGTCCGTGAGCACAATCAGTACGGCGTCGTCGGTGCAGTTGCTGACAATGGCATAGCCTTTTTCTCCTTCCACCAAGATGCGCTCAATTGCGCCGCGTGCCAGTTCGCGTCCGATGCGTTCGCCGAGTGCCAGCATTGCCGCCGACATTGCTGACACACGCTCTTCTTCCATACCGGCAGGTAAGGATGATACCAGTGCCAAGCCGTCAGGTGAAATAATTGCTGCACCTTGCACATTGCTGACTGAGGTTACGAACTCCTGCAACGCTGTTTGCAGTGATGAATAGTTGATGGGCATAGTCGCCTCCTTTTAGTAGTTTAGAAATTTAGATGACTGAATTACTGTGCTGAATACGGCTGTGCATTTCACGACAGATTTGCCAATTGCTCATAACATTTCCTTCAAACCACTCGGTCAGGTCGTTATGTGCTTTTTTGGCAACGCTTTCAGGATTATCAGTTTTCGCGCAAGTC